>NZ_JABZSJ010000069.1:0-12352 GCF_015262605.1 Prevotella aurantiaca
GACAAGGTAAAGGAAGAATAAAAAGAGGATGTATCAATTTTGACACACCCTCTTTACTTTATTTTGTTCGAAAATACTCTTATGTTAATCCATCATCATGCTTATGTTAATCCATTATCATACTTATGTTAATCCATTATCATGCTTATGTTAATCCATTATCATACGTATGATAATTCATTATCAGACATATGATAATCCATTATCAGACATATGATAATCATATTTTATATTGATAAAGATTTGATTAGTTGTACTTATACAGTTGCATTAGTATAGGATATTTCTCCTCGTATCGGTCGAATTCGATAGCATTCCCATCATATCCCATTTCGGTAAACTCGTTTCGTATGGTTTGTTGTTCGTCTTCCGTAATAGCACGTTTTTGTTGTTTAATACGGTAGTAAATCGATTTCCCGAAGTTGTATATGATGTTCTTTCTTATATTGTCTAAGTCGGTTACTTGCACTTTGTCGTAGATATGGGAGATACCCCAAGCGAAAGTTTCTCGGTGGTCTGATATGAAATGAGGGCAAGGCTGGTCGCCTTTTATTACTGATGGATTAATAACAGAATAAAAATCGTGTCTGTTGTGAACAAGCATACTATGGGCTATGTTGCGCAAACACTTGTTTGCTTTTTTACATTGATTACTGGCGCAGTGCGCAAAGTGGATGTCGAGTTGGTTGTATTCTTCTTTGGTCATAACTTTTGTGTTCTAATGGTGTAAGTTGGTGGGTTCCAACAGTTGCAAAGGTAATGATTTCTGATGAAAAAAGAATAATGCAGAATGAAAATATTATGACAAAATGGAGAAGGAAAGTTGCATATTTCTGCATTTTGGTGAGATATAAAAAACGACAAACTACTGATATTGCATGTTCGATTAGGGCAAAGAAAAAGCCCACAAGCGTTTCAACTTGTGGGCTGATTTGTATTTATCTTCTTTTGCTTTTCACCAAATTAGAATTCTGCGTTCTTTGGTGTGCGTGCAAATGGAATAACGTCGCGAATATTCTGCATACCTGTTACGAAAAGAATGAGACGCTCGAAACCTAGACCGAAACCACCATGAGGACAAGTTCCGTATTTGCGAGTGTCGAGATACCAGTCATAAACTTCTTCCTTCATACCGCGATTGTGAATTTCTTCGAGCAGCTTTTCGTAGCTTTCCTCACGAACAGAACCACCAATGATTTCGCCAATGCGTGGGAAAAGTACGTCAGTTCCTTGCATTGTCTTGCCATCTTCGTTCTTCTTCATGTAGAAAGACTTAATCTGACTTGGATAGTCAGTCATGATTACTGGACGCTTGAAGTGTTCTTCCACCAAGTAACGTTCGTGCTCGCTGCTGAGGTCCATTCCCCATTCAGCTACTGGGAACTCGAATTTAATGCCATTTTCTTGCGCTTTTTTCAATATTTCAAAGCCTTCAGTGTAGGTAAGGCGCACGAAAGTATCTTTCAAAACTCCTTCAAGACGAGCAATAAGTTCCTTGTCAATCATTTGATTGAGGAATTCAAGATCGTCCTTACAATGCTCTAATGCCCAACGAACGCAATACTTAATAAAGTCTTCTTCTAAGTCCATCAATTCTTGTTGGTCGATAAAAGCCACTTCTGGCTCTATCATCCAGAACTCTGCCAAGTGTCTTGGCGTATTAGAATTTTCTGCACGGAAAGTAGGACCGAAAGTATAGATAGCTCCAAGTGCTGTTGCTCCAAGTTCTCCTTCCAACTGTCCTGATACAGTAAGATGAGTTTTCTTGCCAAAAAAGTCTGCACTATAATCTACTGTGTCCGATTTAGCAACACGGTCTAAATCGAGTGTAGTTACTTGGAACATATTTCCAGCACCTTCTGCGTCGCTACCTGTTATAATTGGTGTGTGGAAATAGTAAAATCCATGTTCGTGGAAATATTGGTGAATAGCCATTGCCATGTGGTGGCGAATACGGAATACAGCACCGAAAGTATTGGTGCGAAGACGCATGTGGCCATACTTACGCATGTATTCGAAACTTTGTCCCTTCTTCTGCATTGGATAATCGTTTGGGCAAAGTCCGTATATCTCTATGTTTTTACATTGTATTTCAGAAGTCTGACCCTTTCCCTGACTTTCAACAAGAACACCAGTTGCACTGATACAAGCACCAGTCGTAATGTTTTTTAGTATTTCGGCATCAATAGACGTTGGGTCAATAACTACCTGAATATTCTTAATGGTAGAACCGTCGTTCAACGCAATGAAATCGACAGCTTTACTGCTACGATGAGAACGTACCCATCCTCTTACGTTTATATCTTTTCCAAAGTCGGTGCAACTTAAAGCATCGACGACTTTTGTTCTTTTCATTATTGCTTATTTATTAAAAAACTCCTCATACATAGCCACGTCATAATGCCACAGCTATGTGTGAGGAGATTTAGTTTCTTATTATTCAAAAGCTCCCATACGAAGCATGTCTACCTCTTGTTCTGTGAGGTAACGCCAATCACCACGACGGAGATTCTTTTTTGTAAGTCCTGCAAATTGAACACGATCGAGTTTTACAACACGATAGCCAAGGCTTTCGAAAATACGACGAACAATTCGGTTCTTACCGCTGTGAATTTCAATTCCTACTTGACTTTGGTCACGTTCGTCAGCATATTCAATAGCATCTGCCTTGATCTCTCCATCTTCGAGTTCAATACCATCAGATATTTGCTGAAGTGTTTGTGGTGTTACAGGTTTGTCGAGGAATACATGATAAACTTTTTTCTTCAAGAACTTAGGGTGAGTAAGTTTACTTGCAAGGTCGCCATCGTTAGTGAGCAACAATACACCAGTGGTATTGCGATCAAGACGTCCTACAGGATAGATACGCTCTGGACAAATACCTTTTACAAGGTCCATAACAGTTTTACGTTGTTGTGGGTCGTCGCTTGTAGTAACATAGTCCTTTGGTTTATTCAAAAGAACATATACCTTCTTTTCAAGTGAAACTGGTTGGTCTTTGAATTTCACTTCGTCAGCACGTAAAATCTTTGTTCCAAGTTCTGTTACAACTTCTCCGTTTACTGTTACTGCACCTGCCTGGATAAATTCATCTGCTTCACGACGTGAGCAAACTCCAGCATTTGCAAGATACTTATTCAAACGCAATGGTTCGTTAGGATCGATATTTTCCTCCTTATATTCTATGCGCTTTTTAAACGAGTATTTTGCATTTGGATCGAAGTCGGCACTATGCTGGCGATAACCGCCTTGTTGTCCGTAACTACCACGATTATTGTATCCGCCATGGTTATTGTTGTATCCGCCACGATTATTATATCCACCTTGATGATTGTTGTAGCCACCGCGATTGTTGTAGCCACCACGATTATTGTTGTATCCGCCTTGACGATTATTATTATAACCACCACGATTTTGATACCCACCCTCGTCGCCATTATTGTTGTAGCGTGGGCGATATCCGCCTTGTTGTTGGCGATTTTGATATCCATTTTCTTCGCCTTCGTTATTGTTGTAATGAGGACGATAACCACCACGGTTATTGTAATTATTCTGTCTGTTCTGATAGCCGCCACGATTTTGGTATCCACCTTCATCGCCATTATTATTGTAGCGTGGGCGGTATCCGCCTTGCTGTGGACGACTTTGGAAGTTATTACCATAACTGCTAGTACGTGGGCGATAGCCAGTTTTACGATCAGCTACGCCACCTCCCTGTAAATTTGAACCGAAGCCTTCAGGACGGAAACCTTCTTCTTTGTTGTTTTCACGGTCTGTTCCGTAAGCACGTTGTGCTTGGATACGTGGGCGTTGTGGACGTCCTGCGTTTTGGTAGCTTCTTTCGTAATAATTTCCTTGTCCGGTAGTTGAGTAGCCTTCTCGGCTGTTCTCAATCTGACCAGATTGATTTTCTTTCTTCTCGAGTTCTTCTGCCATAATTTTAATTCTTTTTAAATAATACTTAACCTCACGGTCGAAAACTAACTATACTTGTGTTTAAGTTTTGTTTCTATGTCCGTTCTATATAATAAGGTAAGGTGTGATTTATTTATTATTTCTTTTTTATATTCCTGTATAATTGAGTGGTGTAATAGCCATTAGTTCGGCTTTCACCTTTTCGCTAACATTCAATGTCTGTATGAATTCGTGAATACTATCAGCTGTCATATGCGTATTAGTACGTGTCAGCGCTTTCAAAGCTTCGTATGGATTTGGATATGCCTCTCTGCGGAGTATAGTTTGAATAGCTTCAGCCACTACTGCCCATGTTTCTTCCAAGTCGGCGTTTAGCTTTTCTTGATTTAGAATAAGTTTACGAAGTCCCTTTAATGTACTCTGAATAGAAATTATGCTATGTCCGAATGGTACACCTATATTGCGCAATACTGTAGAGTCTGTAAGATCGCGTTGCAAACGACTAATCGGAAGTTTCTGTGCTAGGAATTGGAATATTGCGTTTGCTATTCCAAGGTTACCTTCGCTATTTTCAAAATCAATAGGATTAACCTTATGTGGCATTGCACTTGAACCTACTTCCCCTGCTTTAATCTTCTGTTTGAAGTATTCCATTGAAATGTATAACCAGAAGTCGCGATCCAAGTCGATGATAATTGTATTGATTCTACGCATAGCGTCAAATATACTACCAATATGGTCGTAATTGCTAATCTGAGTTGTCCATTGTTCACGTTGCAGTCCAAGATATTTGCTTACAAAATTATTGCCGAATTCTTTCCAATTATATTCAGGATAAGCAACATGATGCGCATTGAAATTTCCAGTTGCACCACCAAACTTTGCAGTAACTTTACAAGACTTTAATGTTTCTAATTGTTCCTGCAAACGATAGACAAACACTTCTATTTCTTTTCCTAAACGAGTTGGAGAAGCTGGTTGGCCATGTGTTTTAGCCAGCATTGGTACATCTTTCCATTCGTTGGCATATTCTTGCAGTTGTGCAATCAGTTCTTCTATTTGTGGATAATAAACATCTTTCAGTGCTTCCAATATTGACAAAGGCACACTGGTATTATTGATATCCTGTGATGTAAGTCCGAAGTGTATAAACTCCTTGTAAGCATCTAATCCACCAATTTTATCGAATTCTTCCTTAATAAAATATTCTACAGCTTTAACATCGTGGTTAGTTATGCTTTCTATATCTTTTACTCTTGCCGCATCTTCTTCGGTAAATTTTTCGTAAATGCTTCTCAATTTAGCAAAAAGCTGTTTATCGAACGAAGTCAGTTGTGGTAAAGGGAGTTCGCACAAAGAGATAAAATATTCAATCTCTACGCGTACTCTGTATCGTATAAGTGCAAATTCAGAGAAGTAATCTGCAAGCTTTTCGGTTTTGCTTCTGTAGCGGCCATCTACTGGCGACACAGCGGTTAAAACATCAAGAACCATAGTCTTTTATTTATTTAATTGCAAATTTAGTGTTTTTAATTGATATCGCAGCAAAGTTTTGCTATAATCTTTCTTTATTTAAAGGTTAAAGGTTGCTTATAAAACAAAAACACCTCACAACTTTATGTTGTAAGGTAATCCTCGTCTTCTTGTGGGCGTTGACGGATTCGAACCGCCGACCCTCTGCTTGTAAGGCAGATGCTCTAAACCAACTGAGCTAAACGCCCTCTAAAAACTCCCCGCAACCCCGAAAGGTTACAGGGAACACCCCTGTGGGCGTTGACGGATTCGAACCGCCGACCCTCTGCTTGTAAGGCAGATGCTCTAAACCAACTGAGCTAAACGCCCTTACTTTTCGTAAGTGGGTGCAAAGGTAAACATAAATTATTTAACTACCAAATTTTTAATTCGTTTTTATTCTTAAAAAGCTAAATCAGATAGTGTCATAATACCATTTTATCATTATTTGATAGTTATAATCGGGTTTCTATTATAAAAATATTTTCAAACTACCAAAAGATTAACGTTCCTTTACATCATTATAAAAAAACTTCGTGTAAAAGTTTGGTCATTCTTTTTAAAAGCCGTTCCTTTGCACTCAAGTTCATGACTTCCTTTCTCTTTATATAGAGTTTGAAGTTCGTAGAAAGAATGATATTTCAGTATTAACAAATTAATTTTTTAAAAGATGAAAAAGATTTTAATGACTCTTGCTGTTGCCTTTGTAGCAGTTGCAGCCAATGCGCAAGTTTATGTAGGTGGTAGCCTCGGTGTTGCTTCTTCTGAAATTCTAGGCGGTGACGATGTAACAACTTATCAGGTTCTTCCTGAAATCGGTTATAACATCAATAACAACTGGGCAATCGGTACTGTTCTCGGTTGGGGTAAGGGTAAGCCAGTTTCAATAGAAAAGGGTAAGCCAGTTTCAATAGAATCAGAAACAAACAATTATGTAACATTCCAACCTTACGCACGTTTCACTTTCGCTCACTCAAAGTTTGTAAACGCTTTCATTGATGGTATTGTTGGTTATACACACTACAACCATGCTCACGTAGGTGGTAGCTCATACGATCAGTGGACCATTGGTTTGAAACCAGGTGTTGCTGTAAACCTCAGCAAGAAGGTTAGCTTCGTTGCTCACGTAGGTTTTGCTGGTTGGGAGTCATTGAAGGCTGAGAAGGCTGAAAAAGATTCACACGCTTTAGGTGTAAGCCTCGATGGTAACAACGTTACTTTCGGTGTATACTACAACTTCTAAAGCACTGCTTAGAACAAACTTAACTTAATACTTATAGAGAGGGATGTCGCTTTATCAGCGCATCCCTCCTTTTTTATTTTATCCGAATCAATCCGATATTTTTTTTGATTCAAATCACTAAAAATATCATTATCCTTTCAAAGTCTAGTTTCTTTCCTTTACTTTTGCTTGTATTTGAAGGTATAAAATATAATGGTAGTGGAAGCGATGAAAGGTTTGTTCCTCCTTAATTATCTTTATTTTTATGATAAATCTACGTCTTCATTCTTTAGAAACATGGTAATTATTGTTTTGTAAAATTGGTATAATTTATCTGTAAAAGAACTCTGATTTAAAAAGGAAATACAATTAGAAAATAATAAAAGCGCAAAGAAAGTCTACATAAACAGCTTTTTCAGTGCTTTCAAATTTGGAATACCTGTTTTGTTGTTGTACCTTTGTAGCAACTTCAATGATAGAAAAAGCTTTATGATAGATAGACCAACGGTAGATAGAATATTAGAAGCCACGAACATTGTGGACGTAGTTTCGGAGTATGTTTCGCTGCGAAAGGCAGGTACAAGCTATAAAGGACTATGCCCTTTTCACGATGATCGAACGCCATCTTTCTCGGTTAGTCCAGCAAAAGGAGTTTATAAGTGCTTCTCTTGTGGCGAGGCGGGCAACGCTGTGAACTTTATTATGAAGCACGACCAAATGACTTATCCCGAAGCTCTAAAGGTTTTAGCAAAGAAATATGGCATTGAAGTTAAGGAACGAGAGTTGACTACTGAAGAGAAACAGCTCGAAAACGAACGCGAATCGATGTTTCTTGTAAATGAATGGGCAGCAAAATACTTTAACAACTTACTCCATAACCATGTAGATGGTAAGGCTATAGGCCTGCAATACTTCCGAAGTCGTGGCTTTAGAGACGATATCATAGAGAAGTTTCAGCTAGGTTTTTGTCTTACTGGGAAGCAAGAGTTTGCCAATGCTGCACTGAAAGCAGGCTATAAGGCAGAATATCTTGTAAAGACTGGACTTTGTTTTGAACGTGATAATGGCGAACTTTTAGATCGTTTCAATGGAAGAGTCATTTTTCCTTGGCTCAATGTAAGCGGTAAAGTAATAGCCTTTGGTGGTCGTTTACTGGATGCACGAACAAAGGGAATAAGTCAAAAATACGTCAATTCACCAGGTAGTGAGATTTACCAGAAGGACCATGCGCTCTACGGAATATACCAAGCGAAGAAAGCAATTGCTAAGTTCGACCTTGTATATATGGTAGAAGGATATACCGATGTAGTATCAATGCACCAGTGTGGCATAGAAAATGTGGTTGCAAACAGCGGTACTGCACTTTCAATTTTCCAAATAAAGCTGCTTCGTAGATTTACTTCCAACATTGTATTGTTATACGATGGCGATGAAGCTGGGCAACATGCAGCCTTACGCGGTACCGATATGTTACTATCAGAAGGTATGAATGTGAAAGTATTATTGCTTCCTGATGGGAAAGATCCTGATGAATTGGCACGCAATTTAACTGCTGAAGCATTCAGAAAGTATATCGAAGAGAATCAGACAGACTTCATTGTCTTCAAGATAAACGTATTATTAAAAGGTGTAACCGACCCTGTTAAACGATCAGAGGCTATCAATTCTATCGTGCAAAGCATTGCTGTAATAAAAGATCCTATCTTGCGCGACACCTATTTACGTGAGTGTGTTCACCGAACAGGTATGAAAGAAAATACCCTTATTGCCCAGATGAATCGCTTTATCTATAACGACAGGGAGCAGCAACGCAAAGAGCAGGTACGCGAAACCGAACAAACTGTAGGAGAACAACAGGTGTTACGTCCAGCAACACCTATGCAACAAGCTTCGAAAGTTGAAACAATGTTGGTGCAGGCAATTGTAAGAGATGGCGAAAAGATTATTATTCGCGATGTACAAGACGACGAAACAGGCGAGCGCATCAACCTTAACGTTGCACAATACATAGCCTACGACCTTGGCTTAGACAACCTTTCCTTCAGTAATCCATTGTCAGTTCAGATACTGAGCGAGGCTATTAAACATAGTTCAGATGAGGATTTTAAAGCAGAAGAATATTTTACTCACCACCCCGATATACTTGTTTCAACATTGGCAGTAAAGCTCAGTGTAGACCGTTTCCAACTATCGGAGAGTATGCAGATAAAGGAACGAGAGGTTGATCTCCGCGACCGCATCATGCATCTTATTCTCGATTACCGCATGGACTATGTAGAACAACAGTTGAAAGAACTTCAAGTTAGCCTTTCAACAGAAAGCGATTTAAGCAAAACAATGGAGATAATGGGCGAAATAAAGAAGATGCAAGACATGAGAAACGTTCTTGCACGTAAGTTGGGAAATGATATTGTGGTATAATGAATAGAACATAATACTTATAAAAAGGGAGGGGAAGAGAATGATTTACATACACTGGATAGTTCTTGTAGCCTACACCGTGGTTGCCATTATCGCCATGATTACGGTGCTGCTGGAACACCGTCAGCCTGCTAAAACCATAGCTTGGGTGCTGGTATTATCGTTTTTACCTTTGTTAGGAATCATTCTTTACTTCTTTTTTGGACGTCGAACACGCAAAGATCGACATATTTGGCAAAATAGTTTAGACCAACTGACAAAGCGTTCAATGATAGAATTTGCTGAACAAAAGCAGTTAGAACTACCTGAAGAACACAGAGAACTGATTCAACTCTTTATGAATCAGAATTTAGCCCTACCGTTTAAGAACAACGAAACCGATGTTTATGTGTCGGGATACGAGTTCTTTCCTGCGTTATTATCAGAAATTGGAAAGGCCGAACACCATATTCACATTGTCTCATACATCATTGACGACGACCCATTGGGGCGCTTACTGCGCGATGCACTTATTGATAAAGCACGTAAGGGAGTAGAAGTGCGCCTGCTATTCGACGATGTTGGTTCGTGGAAAACACCAAATCGCTTCTTTGAACAGATGCGCGAAGAAGGCATCGAGGTACATTCCTTTATGCCAGTGCGCTTTCCTGCCTTTACAGGAAAGGTGAATTATCGTAACCATCGAAAGATAATTGTTGTCGATGGTAAGGTCGGTTTCATTGGCGGAATGAATTTAGCACAACGCTATGTGCATGGTGTAAAGGGAACGAAGTGGCGAGATACTCATGTAAAAATAAGTGGTTCAGCAGTTTATGGACTACAACGTGCTTTCCTTGTAGATTGGTTTCATGCCGACCGAACATTGATTACCGACCGCAAATATTACCCCGTCACAACAGCAGAAACAACAAACAACTGTTTGGTACAGATTGTAACAAGCAGTCCTACCAATGTATGGGAAGAATTAGAACAAGGCTATATTAAGATTTTGCTGAGTGCAAAGCGATATGTTTATATGGAAACGCCTTACTTCTTGCCTACCGAACCCATCTTCTTTGCAATGCGAACAGCAGCTTTGTCGGGTGTAGATGTCCGATTGATGGTATCGCTAAAGAGCGATTCTAAATTAGTCCAGATGGCCTCTCGTTCTTATCTCAGACAGACGATACAAGCCGGTGTAAAAGTGTTATGCTACGAAGAAGGATTCAATCATAGTAAATTGCTTGTTGCAGACGACAACATAGCAACAATAGGTTCTGCGAATATAGACTTTCGTAGTTTTGAAAATAACTTTGAAGCCAATGCTTTCTTTTATGATAAATCAATGGCTCAACGTGTTAAAAGTATATTTCTTGCCGACGAAGCGAAGTGTATTCCGTTAGGGAAAATAAAGGGAATAGACCAAAAAATGTTCCTTTACCGCCTTTGGGAATCGGTTATTCGCTTGCTAAGTCCGCTCTTGTAAAAAATATTCCATTCAGTTCCTTACCTTATCGGCATTTTATGTAAAAAAGATACTCGAAAGATACCGCAAACTTTGGTGCGTTTTCCTAATAACCTGAACTCGGGATAATCCTCTCGTTATTTTGATAATTCATTTATGCCAATACCATCTTAGCCTCAATCCTTTTCGATTGGGACTAAAGTTTTTAAAATTGAAAGAATGTTGTTTCCTTAAAAGAGTGAAAGCTGACTAGTTCTCTGCTCTGTACAGAAATCAAAATTCACTTTAGGCTTCTTCTCACAGAATGAATACGCTACTATTACAGCTAAAACATTCATTGCAAAATTAAGTATACTTCTGTGTCTGGAGTGAACTAACTGAGCCACATTTTTTAGTTCATCATTAATTGTTTCAATGACAGCTCTCTTTCTCAAAAGTAGTCTGTCGTAAATTGGCATGAGCTTATTTTTCATATTACTTCTGATACCAGTAACCAAATTTATACCATCATTGAACAAGCTTTCAAAGAGCCCATTAGATATGTATCCTTTATCGGCAAATAATTTACCGAAGATATTGTTTGTCAATCTATTAAATACATTTTCATCTCTATCATCTACGTTGGCTTTTGTAAGCATAAAGTTAAGTATTTCACCCCTTTCATTGCAGATAAGATGCAGCTTAAAGCCAAAATACCACCCCATTGTACTTTTACCTCTGGTGGCATAATTCTTAAAGACCTTGTTACGGTAAATGCGTTTATTATGACAAACTGGAATATAGGTAGAATCAATTAAACTAATCCCCTACATCTACCAAAGCAACATATCTGCAAGAACATCATCATCTCTACGGAAATCCTCGATTCAAGTTCCAAAAAATGATTATACGATAACTGTTGAGGAAACAAATCTGCAAGATATTCCTTTACAACGAACATATTATAATGTTGAAATTCCGATATGAATTAAATTGAAAGCATATCAGTATAGTAATAATCTCTGCCTTACTCATACGCCATTTTCGATTTCGACGCTTACCCTTTTCGTTCTCAGGAATCCCTATTTTATTAATTTCTAACTCAAATTCTTTGCAAAATTCATCTGCTATACAAAATATTTCAGTAATTTTGTCTTTGGTAATCATTGTTTTATGTTTTGTAAGTTATTGATTTCCAGCTATAAAGATACAAAAACATAACGAGATTGTCAACTTTTTTACTTGTTTCTTATCCCGAGTTCAGGTTACTAATTATGTAATAAAAAATCGAACGTATATAAAGAAACATTTGCATGTGTTACCTTAATAGGTGCTATAAATTAACAAATACGAAGCAGTTTCTCCATATAAGTTTGGCGATATTCTACAATAGAATATTGCACCCAAAATATGCTAATTTTAATTTACAAATTAAGACGAAAACGTTTTTCATTATAAAATAAAATTTTGTAATTAATATTTGCGTGTTTTCTTATTAAAAAAAATTTTTTTTTAATAAGAAACTTATGTAGTTTAATTACTATACTGATACGATACAATTAATACTAATGGTTTTACTGAAGTAATCGATGAATATGCTCAAAAGCTAATAGATAGTTATGGAGGTGCTTTCGACTATTAAGATATGGCAGAAAAGTTAAATGCAATACATTCAGATTTATATCCCAACCTATTCCTAAAATTATTTCTAATGATTAAGTACCACTCTGGTTTATTGTAATAAATTGCAAGGAAGAAAAAACCACGTTAGGTATTCTCTGAGTTAAAACAGGACTTATATGACATAATTAGGGATATTCAGTAAATATCTAACTAATTGTTTGTCAGTGTAATATATT
>NZ_JABZSJ010000012.1:0-47290 GCF_015262605.1 Prevotella aurantiaca
GTAGTAAATAAAAGCGTTCCGTGAGCTTTCAGCCTACCAAATGTCCATTACGCCACTTTTTCCGTATTTTCTTTATTTCAATTTCAGCACGGCACGAATACCAGCCTCAACATCTTTCATGTCAGCAGTAGGCTCAAAACGATCTACAACATGGCCTTCGCGGTCGATTAAGAACTTCGTAAAGTTCCATTTAATGCTTGGATCTTTCGCATAATTAGGGTCTTGCTTGCTGAACTTTTCGTCCAAATACTTTCCAATCTGACTATTCGTATCGAATCCTTTAAAGCCTTGTTGCGCCTTTAAATAGCTGTAAAGAGGCTGTTCGTTCTTGCCATTTACCTCTATTTTATCGAACTGAGGGAAAGTAACGCCGTAGTTTCCCGTGCAAAAAGCCTTAATCTCGCTGAGAGAACCAGGCGCTTGGCCACCGAATTGGTTGCATGGAAAGTCAAGAACAACGAGTCCTTGCGCCTTATAAGTATCGTAAAGTTTCTGCAAAGCCTCGTATTGAGGAGTGAAACCGCACTGTGTTGCCGTATTAACAATAAGCAATACCTTGCCTTTATAGTCTTTTAGCTTCACCATACGCTCGTTAGCAGCCTTCACTTTAAAGTTATAAATGTTCTTCTGCGCCATAGTTGGAACAGCTAAAAGCACACAGATAAGTGCTAATATCAATTTTTTCATCATCTGTTATTTAATTTATTATAGGGTTATATTTAAATTCTTTCAATGAGTTCACGCATTCCTTCGCTTGCTCCCTTGCGGATAATGGTAATGTTAGGATTATGTCCTGACTCCACATCGTTAGGGTCTATCAAGAAAATAGGTACTCCGGGACGCACATAATGCACCAATCCTGCAGCAGGATAGACGTTCAGCGAGGTACCAACAATCACAAAAATATCGGCTTCGGCAACTGCTTTCGCAGCTGGTTCTATCATTGGAACGCTCTCACCAAAGAACACTATGAACGGACGAAGCAGACTTCCGTCGGCTGCTTTCTCCCCTGGTAGCACGTCAGGAGCGTCTTCTGACAGCTCTTTTATATAGTTTGGGTTGTAAGCATCAGCACTTGAGCAAGCCTTTTTCAACTCTCCATGCAAGTGAATAACATTGGCTGAGCCTGCCATCTCATGCAAATCGTCTACATTTTGCGTAATGACGGTTACGTCGTAGTTTTCCTCCAACGTCTTTACCAGCTTATGCCCATCATTGGGTTTCGCTGTAAAGAGCTTCTTCCGCAACTGATTGTAGAAGTTATTCACAAACTCTGGATTGTTCTCCCAAGCCTCGTGAGTGGCCACTTGCTCTACTGGATGATTCTCCCACAAGCCATCGCTGCCACGGAAAGTCTTAAAACCACTTTCCACCGACATACCAGCACCCGTTAGAAACACTATTCTTTTCATACCGTTATTTTACTTGTTGATTCTACAAATTTAGTAATTTTAATTAGATAAATGCTAAACTATATTCTAAAAATAGTATCTTTGCACATTATTTATATACAAACAAGAAAAGAAAATCAATGGACAAATTAAGCTACGCTTTGGGAATTGGCATCGGCACACAACTCAGTGGCATGGGTGCAAGCAACTTAAACATCGACGATTTCGCACAAGCGATTAAAGATGTAATAGCTGGCAACAAGTTACAAGTAAGCAATGAAGAAGCACAAACGCTTGTTAACAACTTCTTTGCCGAGCAACAAGCAAAGCAAGAGGCTACTGCTGCAGAAGCAGGCAAGGTGGTTAAGGCTGTAGGAGAGGACTTCTTAGCAGAGAATGCAAAGAAAGAAGGCGTCGTTGTATTACCTTCAGGACTTCAATATGAGGTTATTACAGAAGGAAACGGCAAGAAACCAGGCGCAACAAGCAAGGTAAAGTGTCACTATGAAGGCACTCTTGTAGACGGAACCAAGTTCGATAGCTCGTACGACCGCGGTGAACCTGCAACATTTGGGCTTAATCAAGTGATTGCTGGTTGGACAGAAGGCGTGCAACTCATGGGCGAAGGGGCGAAGTATCGCTTCTTTATACCTTACAATCTTGGCTATGGAGAACGTGGAGCAGGCGCATCTATTCCTCCATACGCAGCATTGATATTCGTAGTAGAACTAATTGAGGTTCTATAAAAAAGTACGTTAACAATAATAATACATAAAATAAAACATTAGAAAATGAAGAAACTTACAGTTGTAGCCGCATTGGCTATCGCCGCAGCATCGTTTACAGCATGCGGCAATCAGGCTCCAAAAGAAGAGATGAAATCTGACATTGACTCATTGAGCTACGCTTTTGGTGTCGATCAAGGTCAAGGTGTTAAGCAATACTTGCAGCAGATGAACATCGACACAGCCTACATTAACGAATTCATTAAAGGTTTGAACGATGGCGCAATGAATATGGACGATAAGAAGAAAGCAGCTTACAACGCTGGTATCGGTGTCGGTATGAACATGAGCATGGTTATTAAAAACCAAATCAATAAGAGCATCTTTGGTGAAGATTCTACTCAGTCTATCTCATTAGGCAACTTCCTCGCTGGCTTCGCAGCAAGCGCAAAGGGAGACAATAAGAATATGACCGTAGAAAAAGCACGCCAAATTGAACAAAGAGTACCACAGGCTCTTCAAGCTAAAGCTGCTGAAAAGAAGTACGGAAATGAAAAGAAAAAGAACGATGCCTACATGGCAAAGATAGCAAAGACTCCAGGTATGAAGGCTTTGAAAGAAGGTGTTTACTACAAAGAAATAAAGGCAGGAACAGGTGCAAAGCCTACTGCTTCTCAAATAGTAAAGATTAGCTACGTAGGTAAGACCATTGATGGAACAGAGTTCGACAAGAACGATAACATGACCATGCAAATTGGGCAAGCTGTTCCTGGCTTCAACGAAGCATTGTTGAATATGCCTGTTGGTTCAAAGTGGGAGGTTTATATTCCTTATGAAGCTGGTTATGGCGCACAACAACCAAGCCCTAACATCAAGCCTTTCTCTACTTTGATATTCACAATAGAGTTGTTATCTATCGAGAAAGCACCTGAAACAAATGCACCAAAAGCTGTGCAGTAATCTGCAATAGGCTTTTAAGCTATATATATATAATAAGGTGGGTTGGGATACGAGTTAGCCCAATCCACTTTTTCGTTATTACACCATTTTATGGAAAACAATAAGGGATTACAACTTGTAAGTATTCCTGTATAATCAAAAAGAACTATGAAGAGAATAGCATTTATGGCATTGCTCGTTGTGGCAAGTGCAAGTTTCAACACTGCAAATGCACAGAGCAAGAAAGAGAAAAAACAGAAAAAGCAAGAGCCAAAAGAAGCAATTGCAATCACAGCACCTGTCAGCAATGAGACCGCAATAATCAAAATAAAGTTCGATTCGTTAAGTTATGCAGCAGGTATAAGTATGACACGTGGACTGGAAGACTATCTTTCAAGTCAGTTAGGCGTATCAAAAGAAGATATGCCCGACTTTATGCGCGGACTGAAAGAGGGCATTTCAAAACGTAAGGACGCTTCTTTCTCTGCTTACACTGCAGGTTTGCAAATCGCAGCGCAAGTAGAAAGAGCGATGCTTCCCAATATAAAGAAGCAGTTTAAAGGTACATCTGCAGAGATTGACGATAGAGTTTTCTTCAAAGGTCTCGTTGATGCTATGGAAAAAGACACAACCTTCTTTAAACAAGAAGAAGCGCAAGAATACGTTTCTAAAAAGCAAAAAGCATTGGGAGACGAACGCAATGCTCAGGTAAAAGCTACAGGAGAGAAGTTCCTTGCTGCGAATAAGAAGAAGGCAGGAGTAGTTACTTTGCCAAGCGGATTGCAGTACAAGGTGCTCGTTAAGGGCAATGGACCGAAGCCAACAAAGGACGACCAGGTTGAAGTTGTATATGAAGGACGCACCATTGAAGGCAAAGTGTTCGACGCAACAGAACGCCACGGCAAGCCAAGCGATACTTTTGGAGTAAGCAATCTGATTAAAGGATGGACCGAAGCCCTCACGCTTATGCCAGTAGGATCTAAGTGGGAGATTTATATACCACAGGATTTGGCTTACGGTGCCCGCGGTGCTGGTGAAGATATTGCACCTTATTCAGCACTTATCTTTACCCTTGAGTTGAAAGATATAGTAAATACGCCAAAAGGTTCGAATAAGTAATCGTCTATATACTCACTTGACAAAATGTGCCCTCGGGCACATTTTTTTATGCTTTTTTATTGTTCAATCCATTTAAAATGCCTACTTTTGCTTTCAATTTGTAAACTAACAACCATGCCTAAGATAGGCAAGTAAACCTAAAACCTATATGGATAAGATTGATAAATTAGACAAAAAGATTCTTAGTATCTTGTCGTTAAATGCTCGTATCCCATTTAAAGACGTAGCAGCAGAGTGTGGAGTATCGCGCGCAGCCATTCATCAACGTGTGCAACACCTTATTGAGAACGGCGTAATTGTGGGCAGTGGGTTCCACGTAAACCCCAAAAGCCTCGGCTATACTACCTGTACTTATGTTGGATTGAACCTTGAACGCGGCTCGATGTATCGCAATGTTGTGGAACAAATCAACACCATTCCAGAAGTTATAGAGTGCCATTTCACCACAGGTTCATATACTATGCTCGTTAAACTCTTTGCAAAAGACAACGAACAACTGATGGATTTGCTCAACAACAAGATTCAAAGCATTCCTGGTGTAGTATCTACTGAAACGCTTATCTCGCTCGAACAGAGTATCAAGCGCGAAATTCCAATCACCGAATAACCATTCATAAAGCGAATAGCATAGTGCCTCAAGCATCAGAAAATAGGTATTAACAACATTAAAGAATAGCGGCATTTATTGATACTTCGCAGCAGCTTTTACAACAACTCCGTTACGATGATTGTCGTAACTAAGTTGCGACGTTTTCAGTAACTCCTTTGCGATGATAGCCGTAACCTCGTTGCGATTTTGGTAACTACTTAGAAAAAAGCCATCATCGAACCTACACCATTCTAAATTCGTTGAACTCACGTTATTATATATAAGTACGATTATGACACTAAATTATAATTTGGACGCCCATTTAGAAGAGCTTTACGGAAGCTATACAGAGGGAAGCCACAAGCCTATTATTGGTATTACCACCAATTTCTCAGGGCAAGACGTTACCATTCGTGAGGTTTTCCACAAACAGGTGATAGATGCTGGCGGCACACCGCTACTTATTCCACCCACCACAGATAAGCAAGTACTTACCAATATACTCGACCGCATTGACGGACTCCTACTTACTGGCGGTGCTGATGTGAACCCTTTGTGGGCTGGCGAAGAGCCAACGCTCAACGTAGGTAGCATTAACGATAAGCGAGACCTATCCGAACTGCTCACTACACGGTTGGCTTACAATCGCCAAATACCCATCTTTGCCGTGTGCAGAGGTATGCAGGTCTTAGCCATTGCCTTAGATGGAAAGGTGCAACAGCACATTTACGACCCTTATATCGTTGAGGAGACAGAGGAAAAGAAGCTCACACGTTTGAAAAGTGTTACTACCTTGCGCCCTGCAAAGCTTAAGCACGACCAGAGTGCAGCCTTCACTGAGCCTACACACAGCATTGCAATAGAGCCCAATTCCATACTTCATACCATTTACAAGCAAGACAAAATCTTTGTAAATTCATTCCATCACCAAGCCGTTTCAGTTACAGGCAAACGCTTTAAAGCAACAGCTTACGCTCCCGACGGCGTAATAGAGTGTATGGAAAGTGCTGAATTCAAACCTATCTTAGGTGTTCAGTGGCACCCTGAATGGTTGGAAGAAGAAGGTCAGAAGCTATTTAAATGGTTTGTTAACGAAGCTAACAACTTCCGTACAGCCAAGCATCTGCATACACGCATACTCACACTCGACACCCATTGCGACACTCCTATGTTCTTCCCACAAGGTGTAGACTTTGCCAAACGCGACCCGCGCATTCTCTACGACTTACATAAAATGACGGAAGGACACCAAGATGCCGTTACAATGGCAGCCTATTTACCTCAGCCACGCATAGGAGAGAAGTTCTCATCTAAGATAGATATCAAAGGATTAAAGCGATTTAACCCTGAACTCACCGACGTTTTAGACAACCTTACTCCCACTTCTTATGCCGATTTAATCTTCAACAAGATAGAGAAAATCGTAAAAGATAACAGCCGTTACCTTAGTATTGCACGCACACCGTCCGACCTTTACGAAGATAAACGCAAGGGACGCAAGAGCATTATGTTTGCAATTGAAAATGGTTTAGCCTTAGAAGGCGACCTTTCCAACGTGAAATACTTCGCACAACGTGGTGTTACGTACATCACACTGTGCCATAATGGCGACAATGACATCTGTGATTCAGCACGAGGGAGCAATCTTCACGGAGGTGTAAGCAAGTTTGGTATTGAAGTAATCAAGGAAATGAACCGCAACGGCATTATGGTAGACCTCAGCCACGGCAGCGAAAAGAGTTTCTACGACGCTCTTGAAATAAGCAGTCAGCCCATTGTTTGCAGTCATTCCAATAGCAAAGCCCTTTGCGATGTGCCTCGAAACCTTACCGACGACCAGCTGAAAGCATTAGCAAAGAAAGGCGGTGTGGCACACATAACGCTTTATCAAGGTTTCTTACGTAAAGGAGAAACAGCCTCAATTCTCGATGCTATCGCGCATTTAGAGCACGCTATTGATGTAATGGGCATTGACCACGTAGGTATCGGAACAGATTTCGACGGAGACGGAACAGTACGTGGAATGGCAGATGCAAGCGAAATGATAAACTTCACCCGCCATTTGCTTGCTCGCAAATATAGCGAACGTGACATAGAAAAGATATGGGGAGGCAACTGGTTGCGCGTAATGGCACAGGTACAGGCTGCCAAACAAAAATAAAAAGAACAACGATGAACGGAAAAATAAAGTTTTTATGTAATGGTATGGCAGTACTTTTCCTTACTGCCTTCGCCTTTGGTTGCAAAGGACAGTCGTCTAACAAGAGTACCGAACCCAGCGATACAGTGGCAACAGCAAAGCCCGTTGGTCCTAAATTCAACCCCGATTCGGCATTCGCCTATACTGCAGCGCAATGCGATTTCGGCCCTCGCACAATGAATTCATCGGCTCATGACAAGTGCGAACAATGGATTATCAAGAAGTTTAAGCAATACGGATGCGATGTTCAGACACAGAAAGCCGACTTAAAAGCCTTCGATGGTACAACATTAAAATCGACAAACATCATCGCTCGTACCAATCCTAATGCACAACGACGTATCTTGCTTTGTGCACATTGGGATAGTCGACCATGGGCAGACAACGATCCTGATTCAACAAACCATAAGAAACCCGTTATGGCAGCCAACGACGGAGCCTCTGGTGTTGGCGTTATGATAGAGTTAGCACGCCAGTTACAGGCAGACAGCACGCTGAATGTAGGTGTCGATTTTGTTTGTTTCGATGCTGAAGACTGGGGTGTTCCGCAGTGGGAAACCAACTATCAAGAGCAGTCGGGCGATAGTTGGGCTTTAGGTTCCAACTATTTTGCAAAGAACTTGCCCCTCGCCGTTCGTCCTGAATTTGGCATTCTGCTCGATATGGTAGGTGGCGAAGGCGCTCAATTCTATAAGGAAGGCGTTTCAATACAGTTTGCACCAGACGTTGTAAACCGTGTTTGGGAAGCAGCAAAGAGTGCTGGTTTTGAGGCGTACTTCCCCGCAGCGACAGGCGGAATGGTTACCGACGACCACTATCCACTCAACAAAATAGCAAGCATTCCTACGATAGATATCATTCCTTACTATCCTGATTGCGCTCAAAGTTCGTTCGGTCCGACATGGCATACCGTCAACGATACGATGGAACATATAGACCGCTCTACTTTACAGGCTGTTGGTCAGACTATCATTCAGGTACTTTACAGTATGTAAGATTGCCATTGCCACTGCATACGCTCTAATAAGTTGTAAGCTCAAAATGAAGAAATCAGTACTCACAATAGTTGCTTTAATCCTCCTTGTGGGGTGTTCAAAGCAACCTAAACAGCACCACCCAGTTGTCAATTTCACCGATGAAGTACGATTAAAGACTACTCCTGTGAAAGACCAAGGCTCCAGTTCGCTATGCTGGGTGTATGCTATGCTTGCCACAATAGAGACCGAACACCTTATGAAAGGCGACTCTGTAAACCTCAGTCCCGACTATGTGGCACGTATGTACCTTATGGAACAGGCTAAACAAAGCCTACTAATAAGGTCTGGAAGTAATGCTTCTGCCAACAGAAGTGCCACTATTACAACACGTGGTATGGCTTCTATGTTGATAGACCTTATACAAACGTATGGTTTATTCCCCTTTGACGCATACCATAAGCGCGAAAATGCCGACTACAAAGTGATTACACGCAAGCTCGAACGGGCAATTTTATCGCCCAAGACAAACACTTTAGCCGAGCAAGTGAACTATATCGATGCGCTATTGGACGACAAAATCGGTTTTATACCCAAGCAAGTATTTCTTTATCGCGCCACTTACACCCCGCAGCAGTTTGCTCGCAGCGTGTGTAAGAACAACGAATACTTAGGATTAACAAGCTTTACGCACCACCCTTTCGGCGAGTTCTTCCCATTAGAAGTGCCCGATAACTATTTCCACAATACATTCTTGAACGTTCCTATCGACACTTTGATGCACCGAATTGAACAATCTGTCCGCTCTGGACACCCTGTTTGCTGGGAGGGCGATACCTCTGAAGATGGCTTTTCGTTTGCTGAAGGTGTAGCAAAGTTGGACAACGACAACCAACAACCAACACAGGCAGACCGCCAAAGGGCCTTCGAAACCTACCGAACCACTGACGACCACTGTATGGAAATTGTGGGAATAGCCCACGATAAGGCTGGCAACAAATACTTCTGCTGCAAGAATAGTTGGGGTAAAAACAATCGTTTTGATGGCTTTATGTACCTAAGTTACAACTATGTGCGGCTGAAAACTATTGCCGCCTACGTTGTAAGAACCTAAGAAACTATCGCTTGCGCACTTCCAAATATTCTTTGAAGTGCGCAAGAAAGGCTCCGGTAACGTGTATAATCTCGTTGCCTATGTAAATACAATCGTTCCTATCCACCTTTCTTATTTTATCTAAAGCTACAATATACGAACGGTTTACTCGCATAAAATCGTTGTTAGGCAACAACTCTTCTGCCGTTTTCATTGTCATGTGTGTAACCAATCGTCGGTCGGAAAGGTGGAAAATAACGTAATCTTTCATTCCTTCCACATATATAACATCGCTCAACGACACTTGCTGTAGCTCTCCATCTACTTTCAGAAACACCGTTGTGTGCTGGTTGTTGAGTGGTTGCGACGCCATTTCAAACCATTTTTTAGCCTTTTCGGCAGCCGCAAGAAACTTGTTATAGCGTATCGGCTTCAGCAGAAAGTCGAGCGCATTCACTTCGTAACTATCGAAAGCATATTCCTTGAAGGCTGTGGTAAAGATGATTCGGGTATGCGATGGTACCATGTGCGAAAGCTCCATACCGTCCATATCGGGCATTTGTATATCGAGAAATAGCACGTCTGCACTATCGTTTACTATGGTTTGCAAAGCCGCAACCGAGTCGGTAAACGATGCTTTGAGTGTCAAAAAGGGTGTACGCTCTATGAAGTTCTCCAATAAGCGGATAGCCAGCGGTTCGTCATCGACGATGATACACGATAAATTCATAGGCAAATATTAACTCGTTACATTTATTTTTATACTCAACTTATAAACTCCCTGCTCCAGCGTTTGGTGCATTTCATAGCGTTTGGCATACATCAATTCCAAGCGTTTGCGCATATTTTCTGTTCCAATGCCGCTACCGCTACGACCGCAATTGCCTTTCGGATAGTTACTATTCTGGCACGAGAACAAGACAATCCCCTTGTCTTCAGTCAACGAAATATCTATAAACGATGGCTTTCCGTTACTTACGCCGTGCTTAAAAGCGTTCTCAATGGGCGACAAGAACAGCATAGGAGCAATGGTTAGTGCCGTGTTGGACGTATCAAAATGCGTCGTTATCTTCACATTTTTGTCGCAACGCAGTGCCATAAGAGAGATGTAGTTCTTCATAAAATCAATTTCTCCACTCAATGGAACCTCTTTTTGTTGCGTTTCGTAGAGTGCATAACGCAGCAAATCGGATAGTTCGCCAATGGAGTTTTGCGCCTCATCGGCATCAATCTGTGTTAAAGAAGAGATGTTATTTAGTGTGTTAAACAGGAAGTGCGGGTTCAGTTGATTCTTTAGCCAAGCCAATTCGGCTTCTGTATTGCGCTGTTTTTCTTCTAAAAGTTGTTTCTGAAGATTGTTCTGTCGTATGAAGTAGCGTACAGATATAGCGGCAATCGCCACGACATAGTTAAGAACCAGCCAGATGATAGCGAACTGATAGTGGTACAAATGTACCACCACACCATGGTCTGTATTGCTGCGTGGGAAGAACAAGTCGTAGTTCAGTAAAAATACCAAGGCAAATTCTACCAACCAAAACAACCATCGGTGCAGCTTACTTTTATCTTCGTAGAGATACGGAACAAGCACATAGAAGTTTGCCATAAAGACCACGAGGAGCAGAAAGAACATAACAGCGTTGGTGCGCACCGAAGCCGTTGCCACCCATGGGTCGCGTTCGGTGATATATACCACCACACACCACGTTGCAGTAAGCATTAAGTAAATGCCTATCTGTGCAAGAAATATAAGTATATTGCGCTTCTTTAACCACGCCTTCATTGTTTCCAACATTGCTTTTACTATTGTAAAGGTATTCCTATTTGCATACAAAGATAATTTTATTCCACCATACCTACAAATTATTTTCGACGAGTAATGCTCCTTGCTTCGACGAAAATACAAATAAATAGAGAATGTAAAAGTAAATATAAGTCTTTCTAACACGAAGTTTGAGTAACGATTTAGAGATGGTAGACCTATCCTTCTACAAACTGATTGTTTCGCGATACCATGTATAAAATAGCCTTTTAATGGTCTGAAATATAGCCATTGAGAAGCTTTTTATATGGGTGGAGAAAGACCATACCAATGTAAATATTTTTCAGCAACACCATTACCATATAACACCTTATGTATCAATATATTGCAATACCCATTGTTTTATATTGCAAAAGAGCCTGTTTTGCTGAGTAAAAGAGCCTATATTGCAGCGCAAAACAGGCACTTTTGCATTGCGAAACCGATATTATTGTTTTCAGTTGCTATTTTTTTTACAAAACAAGAGTATTTTCCTTGTAAAGTCTCCCTTATATCCTTTACGGATTAGAGGATTTATTGCAGGGGCAGAACAGACTCCGTTTCCAGTTTCTAAACATCTTTTTTATCGTATTATGAAGATGGTAATTCGTGGCTCTACAATGCACTAAACGGCCCAAAAATATAAAAAGCGTGAGGGTCTGATGTACATAATGCAATTTCAAACAATACGTTTTTTTACGTTGTAATTTAATTTATATTACACAAAACAGTTGCTTTCGATAACTTAAATAATTGATATTTTTGCCAAAGCATTAAAAAATACCTCTCTGTTCGCTTTGCGTATCATCGGTAATTCGTTATCTTTGCAACATAAATAGAAGCATACTATTGAAATATATGGAAGATTTAAGGAAAACATTTGCAGGCAAACTGCTCGGTATTAAAGCTATTAAGTTGCAACCCAACGACCCTTTTACATGGGCAAGCGGATGGAAATCGCCTTTCTACTGCGACAATCGTAAAACCTTGTCGTACCACGATGTGCGCTCATTCGTAAAGTTAGAACTTGTACACGCTATCTTAGCGCACTTCCCAGAGGCCACTGCTGTGGCTGGAGTAGCTACTGGCGCCATTGCACAAGGGGCATTAGTGGCTGAAGAACTGGCTATGCCGTATGCCTATGTGCGCCCAAAACCAAAGGACCACGGTATGAAAAACCAGATAGAAGGGCAACTACCAGAAGGCGCAAAGGTTGTTGTGGTAGAAGATTTAATATCTACTGGCGGCTCATCTCTTAAGGCTGTGGCTGCATTACGCGAGGCTGGCTTTGACGTAGTAGGCATGGTAGCTTCTTATACCTATGGTTTCCCTGTGGCAGAAGAGGCTTTTAACGAAGCAAACGTACAGTTGGTAACACTCACCGACTATCAAAGCGTAGTGGAAAAAGCTTTGGAAACAGGATATATTAATAAGGAAGACGTGCCAATGCTTGATGAATGGCGCAAGGATCCTGCTAATTGGAAGAAGTAATAATGAGTAAATTTGAAAGTAGCGTAAAGCAGATTGCTTATCCTCAACAAAGTGTTTACAACATGTTGAGCGACCTTACAAACATTGAACGCGTTAAGGATAAAGTGCCAGAAGATAAGTTGAAGGACTTAACTTTCGACAAAGACACTATCTCTATAAGCGTTGATCCAGTGGGACAGATATCTATGCGCATCATAGAACGCGACGAACCAAAGACCATTAAGTTTGCAAGCGAAAACTCACCGATGTCGTTTAACTTCTGGATTCAAATACTTCCAGTAGACGAAACATCTTCAAAGATGAAGCTAACCATTGATGCTGACATTCCTTTCTTTGCAAAAAGCATGGTTTCTGGACCTTTGCAAGAAGGCATAGAAAAGATTGCCAACGCCTTGGCAATGATTCCTTTCGAATAGAAAAAAAACGAAACTAAGATTGGAAGGGCGTGATTTTTCACGCACCTTTCACAAAGTTTCGCTTTCAAAATGACTATTATTTGCTTTTCAAGGTATTAGGAATATATAGGGTAATGCGGTGTTAGAGAAAGTCGGACCAATGTTATTACAATTGTCCAGCCTCTACTTGCAACACTATTCGCTCCACAAGACGGTCGGAACCTTGAGGGTCGTATCGCTTTTTAAGGCTAGCACCAAACACCCAAGCAAAGGCTTGATAGAAGCCAGCACGCACTGGACCGAGGAAAGCTTGTATAAGTTCGTAACCCGTAGAGTGGGTTTCGCGGTCGATAAGCTTAATAAGGAGTTTTCCTTGTGAATAACTTAGCTTCTTAATACGTGGGGTATACTCCTCTTTCAAGTCCTTTTCAACGGCTTTCATGTGCTCGTCACGTTCCCTTTTCGTAGGAATCGTCTGGAGATAAGCACCTGTTTCCAAGATAATTTGGTTGCATTCTTTCGCCAATGGCAACACCTTTTTAATATTATATACAAGGCGGTTGTATTCGTTACGCTGTTTATCGTTCTTGAATTCCATAGGCGGAAAGATGTAAATCTTGTTAGTTCGCACGTATTGTATGCTGTCTCCGCCTACCTTTGCCTTGCCAATATGCACCATTGGTACAAATGTGGGAGAGTTTAAATCTACCACACGGTCTTCAGGATTGATATGTTCTTGAGATGAAACGCCCATAGCGACTAACAAGAACCAAAGGAAAAGTATTATTCTATAGTGTATCATAACGACAGCAAAAGTAACAATAATTTCACAATCAAGTGCTTTTTTATATTATTTTATGGTTTTCTAAACTCAATAAATGCAACAATTTATCGTTAACATATAATAGGGTTAAATTGAAAAAATATAAATTGTCATGAAATTAAGAAGTTTTATAGGAAAAGGCATAATAGCACTTTCTGCGCTGAACGTAGCCACAGCTTGTAGCGACATGGTAGACTACGAGTTCAGCAATTACCACTGTAACCTTGCAATTGACAACAATGTGCATCTTGATGCAACGCTTGCCAGTTCGATGAACCATCTATCGCCAGGTGTATTTACAACAATAAAGCCTGACAATAAAGATGGAGTGTATTACTTTCACTTTCAAAACAATCAGGGTTTGGTGTCGGAAAAACGATTCAATGCCATTGATGAGCGTTTGCAAAGCCATCTGCGTATTGGTATGAACAAAGGTCTTATAGTGGGCTTTGGCAATCTGGACGCACCTGCAAGGTTCTATGCCTACGACTTGCAGTGCCCAAATTGCTTTGATATAAACTCTCTACCGTTCCGCTCTTTCGAGCTAACAATAAGCGGAACAGGTTTTGCTACTTGTAAAACATGCCAGAGAACATACAATCTTAACACTGGTGGAAACATTGTAAGTGGCGATAGAGGCAAAACATTAACACGCTATAGAGCAAATACAGCGGGACCAAATGGAATGCTGAGTGTACGTTAAGCATTGTATCAAGCATAAAATTAATAAAGATTAAAGGCTAAAATACAAAAAAACATCAATTATCTTGTGAAATCCGATATTTAGCATTATCTTTGCACTCGGTTTGCCGCAATGGTGGAATTGGTAGACACGAGGGACTTAAAATCCCTTGGCCAGTAATGGCTGTGCGGGTTCAAGTCCCGCTCGCGGCACTTTTTTAGATTGCGTATTCGTACGCATACAAATGAAAAGCATATAAGAGCGTTTGCTCTCAATAAGCTTTTTGCTTTTTATAAAACCTAATTAAACATCGTCCGTATGAAACGAATAGTTTATCTCTTCTTACTTTCTATACTATTAGTTTCATGTGGTGAGCGCAACGGATACTTTAAAATTGATGGTAGATTGCTGCATGTAAATCAAGGACAACTATTTGTTTATAGTCCTGAAGGAGTCATGAACGGACTTGATACCATTCAAATCAATGGCGGACGATTTACTTATGAAATACCATGTCAGTTCGATGGTACGCTTATTCTCGTATTCCCAAACTATTCTACCCATGTAATCTTTGCTGAACCAGGCGAAGCTGTGGAAATAAAAGCTGACGCTTCACACCTAAAAGAGATGGAAGTGAAGGGGACAGACAACAATGAACTGATGGGACAGTTCCGCAAACAAACGGCAATGGCGTCTCCACCAGAAGAAGTTAAGCTTGCAACTCAGTTTGTAAAGAACCACCCTGACTCTCCTGTAAGCATATACATAACAGAGCGTTACCTTGTTTCGAATAAAAGAGCGAACCTAAAGGAAACAACTGAACTCGTAAAACTGATGGAGAAAGAACAACCAGAAAATGGCGCTTTGGCACGTTTAAAACAGTATTTACAGGGTTTACAAAATGGAAATGTAGGGCAACCATTGCCTAAATTCACAGCAAAAGACCTGAATGGCAATATCATTAACAGCGCTAAACTAAAGGGTAAAAATACCATTATTTGCTCATGGGCATCTTGGAACGATGACAGTAGAGACATTCTTATGACGCTTAATAGTATAGCACAAAAGGATTCAACTACGATAATCGGTATTTGTCTCGACCCATCACCCAATGAAGCAAGAAGATATATCAAGGAAAACAATATAACATTTCCCAACATCTGCGATGGAGAGATGCTGGAAAGCAAACTTATAAAGACTCTTGGGCTAACATTAATCCCTGACAACATCATTGCAAACAAGGGCAAAATAACTGAACGAAGGGTAAGTGCTAACATGCTCAGAGGACGAATGATAAAGTTAGAAATCTAATTCATGCTTGTAAAAACTTATTGTGCTGCTGTAAACGGAATGGAGGTTACCACAGTTACAGTGGAAGTTAGCATTACAAGGGGAGTGATGTTTCATCTCACTGGATTGGCTGATGTGGCTGTAAAAGAAAGCCACGACCGCATTGCCGCAGCACTATTGAATAATGGATATCAGTTTCCTGTCGCGGATATCACAGCCAATCTTGCTCCCGCAGACTTACGTAAAGAGGGTTCAAGTTTTGACTTACCACTTGCAATTGCTATCCTTGGTGCAACCGAAAAAATAGCTTCCGACCATCTTGGTAAGTATATGCTGGTAGGAGAACTAAGCCTTGATGGTACATTGCAACCTATTAAAGGAGCATTGCCAATAGCAATTAAAGCAAGAGCAGAGAAGTTCAAAGGACTTATCGTACCAAAAGCAAACGAACATGAAGCCGCCGTTGTAGATACACTTGAGGTGTACGGAATGAATAATATAGGCGAAGTTATAAGTTTCCTTAACGACGCTTATACGCAGGCACCATGCAAAGTAGACACACGAAAAGAGTTTTATGAAAATCAATATATTAGCGATTTAGACTTCGCAGAGGTTCGAGGACAGGAGAATGTAAAGCGAGCTTTGGAGGTCGCAGCGGCTGGTTCGCACAACGTTATTATGATAGGACCACCCGGAAGTGGCAAAAGTATGATGGCAAAGCGACTTCCTTCCATACTTCCACCATTGGCATTAACCGAGAGTTTAGAGACTACGCAGATACATTCTATTGCTGGAAAGCTAAAGAAAAATACAGGACTCATCACTCAACGTCCGTTCCGAAGCCCGCACCACACCATCTCTGAAATTGCTTTAGTGGGCGGAGGAACCAACCCTATGCCTGGTGAAATAACCTTAGCCCATAATGGAGTCTTATTCTGCGACGAACTTCCAGAGTTCAGCAAGCATACCCTTGAAGTCTTACGCCAACCTTTAGAGGACCGTGCAATTACTATTTCGCGCGCCAAATATACTGTTACTTATCCTTGTAGTTTCATGTTTGTAGCCAGCATGAACCCTTGTCCTTGTGGCTATTATGGAGATATTACACATCATTGTGTTTGTTCTCCAGGACAGATACAACGCTATCTTTCTAAGATTTCAGGACCTTTACTCGATCGTATTGATATTCAATGCGAGATTTCTCCACTCCCTTTCAAAGATCTTTCCAAAGCTGAGCAAGGCGAATCAAGTGCTAATATTCGCGAACGAGTATTGAAAGCGCGCAGTATTCAGACCGAAAGATTTAAGAATTACCCCAATATTCATTGTAATGCACAGATGTCTGAACGCATGATTCACGAATTTGCAGAACCTGATGAACAATCGCTTGAAATACTTCGTAAGGCCATGGAAAGTCTGAAATTATCGGCTCGTGCTTATAATCGTATTCTGAAAGTAGCACGAACCATTGCTGATCTCGAAGCATCACCGAAGGTTCAAGTCCATCATATTGCCGAAGCCATTGGTTACAGAAGCCTCGACAGGGGTGATTGGGGCGAAAGATAATACTGTTTTTATTTTGCTATGTTTTTAGTTTGCAGTACCTTTGCAACCTGATATAATATAGAATTAGAATGCGTAAGAAACAAATTCTTCTCATTAACGATATTGCTGGATATGGTAAGGTAGCCACAGCAGCAATGCTACCAATCTTGTCTTATCTTGGTCATCCAGTGTATAATTTGCCAACAGCATTGGTTTCTAATACATTGGACTACGGCAAATTTCGCATCCTTGAAACCACTGATTACATTAAAGAGGTATTTCCTATTTGGAAAGAATTAGGCTTCCAATACGATTCTATCGCCACTGGCTTCATTGCATCAGAGCGCCAAGCCAAGCTTATATCAGCTTATTGTCGTGAGCAGGCTGCCACTGGTACAATGATATTTGTAGACCCTATCATGGGCGATGAAGGTAAATTATATAATGGTGTTACGCCAGCAACCATCAATTCGATGCGCGAAATGATTAGCGTTGCCGACCTTTGCTTCCCCAATCATACCGAAGCGTGCTATCTTACCGATTCTGAATACAACGCTAAAGACGTAACGAAAGAAGAAGGTTTCGAGCTTATTAAGAAGTTAAGACAGATAGGAACGAAGTCAGTACTTATTACTTCGATACATATCGACGGCCAACCCTCTGTGATAGGATACAACCATCGCAACGACAAATACTTTAGTTTGCCTTACAATGAAATCCCTGTGCATTTTCCTGGTACTGGAGATATCTTCTCAGCCATCCTCATTGGTCACCTGCTTGACGAAGAACCACTCATAGATAGTACCCAAAAAGCCATAGACGGAGTTTACAAACTCATTGAACTCAATAAGGAAAACGAGGATAAAAATAGAGGAATACCTCTCGAACAGTATTTGGATATACTATAAGTAACATCACATTTAACTGCTAAGAATGGCTTAAAAAGATAGTAAGATGGATTGGATAAACGGACTTTTCAATATTCACTCAGCACTTCAAGGCGTTATTATCGTTTCGCTTGTATGCGCTATTGGACTTGGTTTAGGTAAGATTAAGTTCGGTGGAGTTTCTTTAGGCGTTGCCTTTGTGTTCTTTGTTGGCATCGCTGTAGGAAACTTTGGTTTCAACATAGACACACAAATGCTTAACTATTGCGAGACTTTTGGTCTTGTATTGTTTGTTTACACGTTAGGATTACACGTTGGTCCTAACTTTTTTAGTTCCCTTCTTCACGAAGGAAAAGCCTTAAATATGTGGTCGTTAGCTGTCATTTTACTTGGAACCGTTATGGCTATTGGACTCACATATACCCTCAACATTCCTATGAGCGACATGGTTGGTATTCTCAGTGGAGCCACAACCAACACGCCAGCCCTCGGTGCAGCACAACAGGCTTTAGAGCATATTGGTGTAAGCGGTGGCCGTGCTGCCCTTGCAACAGCCGTTACATACCCACTCGGTGTTGTTGGTGTTATCTTTGCAATGATAATATTACGCAAGTTCTTTGTAAAGCCTCAAGACTTAGAAATAAAAGGCAGCGATGAGGAAAACCATACTTATGTAGGACAATATGTTGTTGTAAATCCTGCCGTTATTGGCAAAACCATTGCAGAAGTATCGCAAGGTTCTCATACCAAATTTATTATTTCGCGCATCTGGCGTGACGAAAAAGTAATACTTCCGCAGGGAACAACCCAACTGGAAAACCACGATAACCTTCTCGTTATAGCCAATAAGGACGACGTTGCCAGCATGGAAATACTCTTTGGACAGACTGTTCGTCGCGATTGGAATAAGGAACAGATAGATTGGAACAATATTGATTCGAACATAGAAAGCCGCATTATCGTACTCACAAAGCATGAACTGAACGGCAAACGACTTGGGCAGTTACAGTTGCGTGATATATATGGTGTAAACGTCAGCCGTGTATTACGTGGTGACATTAAGCTACTTGCTACCCAAGACTTGCGTTTACGCTACGGCGACCACCTTACAGTTGTCGGCACTCCCCATGCTGTTGATAATGCGGAACATTTTCTTGGCAATTCCATAAGAACTCTGAACGAACCTAATCTTGGCAATATCTTCCTCGGAATGATACTTGGTCTTGCCCTCGGAACCATTCCTTTTACGTTGCCTGGCATGGATTCTCCAATCCGTTTAGGTATTGCTGGCGGTCCAATTATTATGGGAATCTTGGTCGGAACATTTGCTCCGCGCCTGCACATGATTTCTTATACCACTCGAAGCGCATCGCTTATGCTGCGCAAATTAGGTCTTTCGCTATATTTGGCATGTATCGGTTTAGATGCAGGTAAAGACTTCTTAGACACCGTTATCCGTCCCGAAGGTTTAATGTGGGTGGGATTAGGCTTCCTGCTTACGGTACTTCCTATCATTATTATTGCCCTTATTGCCTTACGAACGAAGAAATACGACTTTGGTACAATCTGTGGAATCCTCTGCGGTGCAATGGCAAATCCGATGGCGTTGGTTTATGCTAACGACACCACCAAGGGCGAAACATCTAACATTAGTTATGCTACGGTTTATCCGTTGGGAATGTTTATCCGAGTGATCATTGCCCAAGTGCTGGTAATGTTCTTTGTTTAGCAAGACTTAAAAAGCAATATTAGCTTATATTTTCTTCTCGAAACGAATGCGTTTTCCCGTCGTTGGGTGCGTAAATTCAAGATATTCAGCGTGCAGATAGAGTCTATCTGCACGTTTTCCGTATAGAGTGTCACCAAGAATAGGACACGACAACCCTTCAGAATGTGCACAATGCACCCGCAACTGGTGCGTGCGTCCAGTAATAGGACATAACTCTACCTTTACCGCCTCGTTGTAACGACTATCTTGTAAAGGTGTTTTCCCTACTATTTTATAATGTGTTATAGCAGTCTTTCCTTTGTTTTTGTCTACTATTTGGCGCGGTCGATCGACCGCATCGGCACACAATGGCAACGAAATAGTGCCTTCACTGGGCAACCCTACCCTATTTAATAAAGTGGCGTCCAACAAGGCTATATAGCGTTTTCTCACCATTTTTGCTTTAAATTGTGCCTGCAAATGCTTATGCACTTCCTTATTTCGTGCCACAACAAGCAATCCGCTGGTTGCCATATCAAGGCGATGCACAATGATAGGGGTAGTCTCCTCGTAACCCCAACGCTGGCGTAGAATAGCCTCAACCGACTGCTGTTTGCTACGTCCAGGCACTGTAAGCATACCGCTTGGCTTGACTATGACAGCCAAATCGCGGTCTTCGTAAACGATGTCAATACTTTGTTTGGCTTCCACTTCCAACGCATTGGCAGCTACATTCATACCTTTCAGCATCCAAGTTAGCAAGGGTTTGCACTTTCCATTGCATGCAGGATAGAACTGTCCGTGCTGTCTTATCTCGGTTTTAGGGGGCTCTCCCCACCAAAACATCGCCATTTCTACTGGTCGCATGCCGTGTGTAAAAGCATATTGAAGTAATTTTGGTTCGCAACATTCGCCTGTTCCAGATGGTGGAAACAGCGTTATCTGCTCTCCCACAGTGGCAAAATGCATAGCAAACACAGACTGTGGACGATTCAAAATATAGTAATTGCGAAAGATAGAAAGTAAATCGCTGCGCTCACCCTGAGCATTCAAGAAAGTAAATTGCGAGAAAAGCCAACGCTGCAGATGGTCCGACTTAAGCTTACGGTCATTCTTTAACCCTGCTATCCTACTGCTATACGCTTCCACTCTTCGGCTTCTGCCTCTTGTAACAGCGCTGCATAACGCTTCTTTATGCGGTGCAATTCTGCCTTCATATACTGACTTTCGCGTATCATCTCCCTTTGTTCGTCTTCCGAAACAATAGCTTTTTCCTTCCTCCGCTCGTCGCGTAAACGTTTCGCAATAGCAATTTTTTGTTGTGCTTCTGCAACAACCTGCTGTGCTTCTACCTTGAGATCAGCATATTTTTTTATTGCTTTTTCGTAATCGTCCGACTGCTTTAAAACTTCAATTTCGTGGTTTAAAGCAGTTATTTCGGCTTCGTGTATTTTGAAATACCCATTAGGTTGTAAGTAATCGAACACAAGTGGAACAAAGCTATCGTCACTAATACCTTCTAACTGACCTGAGTAGGCTTGCAGATAGCCTAACTTTCCCCCGTATTCTACTATCAGCACACCAAACATTTTGCCTTCTTTCAACTCTGGAAGCGACTGTTGCAACAACGTAACAGCAAGGCGCGCAAGCGGAGAGGGCTCATAATAGAAAGGATTGGGAAAGACTTTCGCCTTGCCCATCGCTTCCTTTTCATTGCCAGTTGGCAACCTATGAAAACACTTATCCTCCATTTTTACTTCTTCTATCCTACCAAAGAATAGCATTGCAAATATACTGCTTTTCAATGGCAATACGCTTACTACACTTCAAATAAATACTATTTAGCCTGCAATTTGAAAAGTTTTGTTAAGAAAAACACCCTTTCTTACATATACACCAAACTAAAGTTAAAAAACGGAAGAATTAATATTTATATCTTGCGCGATATATTTTAAGTTCTTATCTTTGCACTCATAAAACAGAAGATAATAGTTGAGGCGTATTAAAAACACGCGATATAAAATTCAAAGGATAGCGATTTATAAAATCAGGAAACAAATAATCAAGGTAGAACAATGGACAAAAAGACAATTTACGACTTTATAGTCAAGGACAAAAAAGGCAACGATGTAAGCCTTTCAACATACAAAGGTAAGGTAATATTGGTTGTTAACACTGCCAGCAAATGTGGTTTTACTCCACAGTTCGAGGGATTAGAGAAGCTATGGAAGGACTTTGGAGACAAAGGTTTACAGGTAATTGGCTTCCCATGTAACCAGTTTGCCAATCAAGAATTGGGCACTGACGACCAAATTCAAGAGTTTTGCTCGCTCAATTATGGCGTTACCTTCCCTATAATGAAGAAGATTAAGGTGAACGGAAGCGAGGCAGATCCATTGTATAAATGGCTGAAAAGCGAAAAAGGTGGTTTCCTTACAAGTGCCATTAAGTGGAATTTCACAAAGTTCTTAATCAACAAAGAAGGTGAGGTTGTGGGCAGATTCGGACCTACCACAAGCCCTGCGAGTATAGAAAAGTATATCGTAAAGGAACTAAATAGATAAGTAACAATGGCAAACGATGCACTTCTTTTAGACAATCAGTTCTGCTTTCGCTTCTATACAGTGTCTCGGCTAATCGTCAAACACTATCAGCCGTACCTCACAAAGTTAGGCATTACCTATCCGCAATACTTAGTTTTGCTGGTTCTTTGGGAACAAAACGATATGCCAGTAAACGACATTGCCAAGCGTTTATACTTAGAAACAAATACGGTAACACCTATTTTGCAGCGCATGGAGAAGCAAAAAATAATTGTCCGTAAGAAGGATAAGCAAGACCATCGTAAGGTTATTGTATCGCTCACAGCACATGGTGAGGAGTTAGAAAGGTTGGCAAAGGACATTCCATCGGCAATGGCCAACACTGTATCGGAAGATGTAAAACAACACTTCATCAACTGCAATGCCGAAGCAAAGAAGCTATTAGACAGGATGATAGCTGAGTTATTATAAAATAAAATAGGATTCACAACATTTAAAAAAATATTATTTTATGCCCACAGACTTTAGGTTTGTGGGCATTTTCTTTTAATCATCTGATGGTAAAACATACTATTCAAAATCTTGCAAAATTCATTTTCACTTCTTATTAGAAGCCTGACAAGTCTGCTATAAAAGTGTAAATATTTTTTCAAAGCACATAAACCACATAACTACCTTGCTACCAACGTGTTGCAATACCCATTGTTTTACACTGTAAAAGTGCCTGTTTTGAACGGCAAAAGCGCCTATATTGCAACGCAAAACAGGCTCTTTTGCAAAGTAAAACCATTTCTTTCGTTTTAGCTTACTACTTTCTTTACAAAATAAGTACTATTGTAAGGCTATTCCTTAAGCATTCTTTCATCTATTCATTGAGGTTTTTTCAATAATGTTATAGACTTACAAAAATATGCTGTTGCTTGCCTATCTGAAAGATATTCCTTACATTTGTAGCAAATAAACGACCATCATCAACAACGTAAAGAAGTTGAGAACCAATTGCAAACAGGTATTATCTATCTTGCAAAATATGGTGAAAATATGCTCGTTTGCCGAATATAATAGAGTATAAATACTCATTAAATGGTATCAAACAATGATATTTACTTCGGAGATGAATTGGGAACAAGTATCTTTCTCGATGCTTTAAAGAAGAAAGTGCGCATCGTTTTGTCTGACGATTTAGAGGCATTAGAGCAAGAACTCACCGAAGAATACAAAGAAAAGATAGTGCAATTTCTTGAAGATATCAGTATTTGGTACAACAAAACAATCGATGCTGTTAAGCAATATGCTGATAATAAATATAGCATTAAGGATATTACCGATTCCGATATAGAGTTAATGGCTATATTTATACTATTCGAACAAGACGAGCCTGCACTATTTGGATTAAGCTACAGAACTGAATTCGATGTGGAACACGGTTGCGGTATCAAACTGAAAGGCAACAACCAATAGTTTGAAATAGTCGAAATAGGTCGTGCAGATGTTGCCTTTTGCTAATTAAAAGCCATCGTACAATCACATTATAAACAACTTATTACAGAACATAACTAACGAAATTGAATTTATGGCAGTATTAGAACAAGAGCTATTTGACAAGGTAATTGAATACGGCAAGGAAGCTATTACAAAATATAACGACGGAAAATACGACGACGCTTTTGCATTAGCAGAGCAAGGTTGGGCACAATTCCCAACACCTGTAGAGGGTTGGAACCAAGCATATAACTATGCAAAGTCGTTCTTTGGAAAGGCTTTAGGGCATCAAAACTTTGACGAAGCCAAGAAATGGCTAAATAGATTGATAGACAATAACAACAATCTGCACCTGTCAGACGAGGAAGTTCGGTTTTTAATGGGCCAGTATTGCTATGAGAAAAAAGATAAAAAACAAGCCTTTAAGCATTGGGATATTCTGGTGAAAGAGACAGGATTAAGATACTTTACAAATGCTAAGCCGGAGTATTTGGAGTTTTATAAGAACTATAAAGATACAGAAGATGATACGGAAGAACTATCTTCTGAACTTAACGAAACTATCAATAAGCTGTTAGACGAAGGCGATGAGTTAGTGGAAAGAGGTAAATATAAAGAAGCCATAGCCTACTACGAAGAGGCTATGAACCGTTTGCCTGAGCCTAAAGAAGAGTGGGGTTTGTTCGACACAATAGCTGTATGTATTGGCGATTCGTATTACGAAATGGGCGAATACATAGTTGCCGACAGGTTCTATTCTATGTCCTTAACACGTGGTAGTGGTATAGAGAACCCATACGTTTGGTATGTTAAAGGGCGCAACCTTATTAAATTAGGCAACAAAGAGGAGGGTGTCGATGCACTGATGCGTGCCTATATGTTAGACGGAAATAAGGTTTTCAATACCGACAAAGGCGAATTTCTATCGTACATTGAGCCATATATCGGAGCAGAAAACTAACGTAAAACCAATAAACAATATATTTTTTGTAAATGTAATATGGACTTTCAAGTATTATCTAAAGCAAAAGCAGACATTCATTCCATAGAACAAGAACTCTCTGTAAGTATTCCTGCCGACTACAAAGCGTTTCTTATTGAACACAATGGTATTTGTACGGAGAACACAATTGTCAGGATTGAGGCTATCGAAGAGGAAACTTTACTCAACGTTTTGTTTGGTAGCGACCCACAATTAAACCGAGCTTTGACGCTCGAATACTGGAATACAGAGTATAAAGACGATATTCCAGAGGGTGCATTGCTTATTGGCGACTTCCAAGATGGCGGCTTCTTGCTCTTGATTCCTGATGGGGACTACAAGGGTGTGTACTACTACGACCATGCCTACACGTTCGAATCGTCAGACGATGATGGTAACACGTACTTGCTTGCCGATACTTTCGAAGCATTCATAAATAGTCTAAAATAAGCCAATAGAACCATTCGTACACTATGGAAGTCTTCAAACTGGTAAACTTTAAGCACGAACACAACACCAATATGCCTATTGTTAGAAGCATAGAAGGTAGCGAATGCGAAGCAGTGTGCCGTTCCTTGTTTCATCGTTGGCACGTGAATACACCCGAAGAGTTCTTTAAAAAGGAAGAACAAGAGTTTGTTTTGTTGGACGATATAAATGCTGAAGACGAGGATTTAGACTGGAACAAGGTGTTCAATCGTATAGGAATACCTGTTCCGAACGAGGTTTTCATCAACTTTGAACGCTTCAACAACGTTGATGTTTTCCTATTCAAAGACTTCTGTAAATACTTCGATGATATTTGGTATCCCGCTGCTGACGACATAGAAGTATTTGATGCATCGTTTAACTGGATAGTTTCTGTAAAGCATTATGGGGCAGTACACTATGCAAAAATATAGAAAATAGGAAATGACAGTACCAAAGGAAACAGCCAAAATACAGGAGAAGAAGAAGGAATTTAGCTTCTATGCATCGCCTTTAAGTATAATCCATATATTAGGATTGCTTGTTTTTAGTTATCTAATAGACCATATTATTAATTCGTTTCTTGGCACTTCTCATCGCTATTTTCGCTATGAAAGTGCTATCCCATATATTATTTGTGGTTTAATAATAGTGTGTTTGCTTCGCAAAAAACGGGTTGAGATTGTTGATAACCATACTATTAATTTCTATACAAAAGGTAAACTGAAATACACAAACACCATAGACAACTTATTATATATAAGGTGTGCAGGGCAAGGAAAGATAACTTCATCTATCGTTTTTGTATTTAGCGATAAACGAATAAGGCTTTGTATGCCCTTAGTTATGTTCTCTCAATATTTCAAATTATACGAGTTAGAAAAACTATCTGGGTATTTAAGAACACAATTTAAGCTTAAACAAAGGGAGCATCGCACCGTATTTGGTGTTTCAAAATACGTATTTACCTATTGGAATCCGGAGAAAGACCAGAATTATAAGATATATTCGGAAAGCAAAGGTAGGCGTGTTTGCTGATATAAAGAGAGCTGTAACAAATAAAAAAAGCATAGTTTATGGTACCAATAAAGGGCAGTACGCTATGGTAAAATATAGAAAAAGATAAATCAAACATATCAAATGAAGCTATTAACAATGCAAGAAATCGCGCTTTCTATTATGAAAGAAACTCGCGATGTAGACCCAGAAATTACGGAAGGGCTTATTTTAAAGGAAGCCGTTATCCCTCGTTCGGAAATCGAAAAACTACAAACTAAGCTGCATATTGGTACGTTAAACCAAATATTCACAGAGTTAATACTTAGTTACAATTGGGGAAATTTTGGCTTTTTGAGCTACCAATTCGGGGTAAACGATGAGGAAACGCTGAATTGGATAGTACAAAGGAACTTGGAATATGCCGATTATGACATTCTGCATCAGTACGATTTGATGATTATTGCTAATGGAGATCCATCTACAATCTTGTTGGAATGTGCAACAGGAAAGGTCTACGCAATCGATAGCGAGACCGCTTATGAAGACCGAATACTAATAGCCAACAACTTCGAAATGCTTGTACGGGCGATGGGTACAGGGCAATACGCAGTGTGGAATGGTAAGGAAAGCGAGTTCATAAGTATGATACGAGAGTCCGTAAACGCCAAAGGAGTTGAGTTTTGGCGGGGTTTTGTTAGTTATTACGAATAGAATATGAATGTAATACATGTATTAGAGCCTTTAGCTTCAAATGCTATGGCAGAGAAAATAAACGAGTTAGAACATACAATAGGTACTGTTTTGCCTTCTCATTTCAAGGATTTGCTGATGCAAAACAATGTTTGCAAGCCTCATAAAAACCATTATAAGGATAAGGAAACAGAGTTTACCATTAACTATTTTCTCGGATTTTCGGAAAGCAAAAACGATGATATTATCGCAACATACAACGACTATGAGGGCAGAATGCCAGAGGAATTGATACCCATTGCAAGTGTTGATGGGGGCGATTGGCTATGTATTAACAAGATAATAGGTAAGGTTTACTATTGGTTTCACGAAGAAAACGATTGGGGATTAGAGGGAAATAACAAATACCCAACACTGGTTTCGGAAAACCTTAACGACTTTATTGAAAAGCTAACCCCTACCCCGTTGCCAACAAAAGAGGAGATTAAGCGAGCTATTGCAAGCGGTAAGGTAACCATAACCCCTAAGTATGTTGAGCTGAGAAACGCTATGCGAGCAAAGGAAGGCCTACCTCCTCTCACCTTTGAAGAGTGGGATAGACTGCTAAACGACCCTAATAGAGAAATAGACTAAGCTTTTTAAAGATGGATATACAAGGTATTAAACAACTTATTTCTTTCTCTAAGGAGAGAGAATTAAACCAGAGTTATGATATAACTTCGTTCTTAGAAGAAGTAAAAAGAACGTTGGGCGCAATTCCAGATAATACTGTTTTGCAGTTTATTACTACCTATGGGTTCTCCTATTTCAATGAAGAAATGGTGGTATCTCCGTTGGAAAAGCAGGCGAATAGCGACGAATTACTTTACGTTAGTGGTATTTTGGGCTTTGGAAATACTCAGAGAAGTGTTGAGAAAAGCATCAAAATGTATTATTGTAAGGAGCAAATAAGCATGAAATTCTTTCCCTTATGCGAGGGTGCCAGTGGCGATTTGATTGTTTATTCCTTAGAAGAAAGCAGCTTGGGCAATATCTATTACTGGTCGCACGATGCTCCAATAGGCGACGATTTGGTGCTGGTTGCAAAATCATTAAACGACTTTATCAGTAGAATTGAGCCTAAAAAAGAAGACAAAGAAGACAAAAGGGAAGTCGTAAGTGTTACCTATTCGCCCCGATTATTGAAGCTAATAAACGAGAAAAGAATAAAAGACGGACTGCCACCTTTGGAGCAATAGCACGTAAAAAACTATCAACGAAATAAAATAAAAACCTGTATAGCATACGCATACAATAGCTTTCAGGAAGACTTATAAAGAGGAAATGAATGTAATACATATATTAGAGCCTTTAGCTTCAAATGCTATGGCGGAGAAAATAAACGAGTTAGAACATACAATAGGTACTGTTTTGCCTTCTCATTTCAAGGATTTGCTGATGCAAAACAATGTTTGCAAGCCTCATAAAAACCATTATAAGGATAAGGAAACAGAGTTTACCATTAACTATTTTCTCGGATTTTCGGAAAGCAAAAACGATGATATTATCGCAACATACAACGACTATGAGGGCAGAATGCCAGAGGAATTGATACCCATTGCAAGTGTTGATGGGGGCGATTGGCTATGTATTAACAAGATAATAGGTAAGGTTTACTATTGGTTTCACGAAGAAAACGATTGGGGATTAGAGGGAAATAACAAATACCCAACACTGGTTTCGGAAAACCTTAACGACTTTATTGAAAAGCTAACCCCTACCCCGTTGCCAACAAAAGAGGAGATTAAGCGAGCTATTGCAAGCGGTAAGGTAACCATAACCCCTAAGTATGTTGAGCTGAGAAACGCTATGCGAGCAAAGGAAGGCCTACCTCCTCTCACCTTTGAAGAGTGGGATAGACTGCTAAACGACCCTAATAGAGACGATATATAGCTTATTCTTTGAGAACGGAAGCAGGCATATTTATCAACAAAACTTTACTATTCACAAAGATATGGAATATATAATCCAACCTCTTATCGGTGTCAATGAATTTGTTTTCGGTGGATATCGGAAGGATATCTTAGCTAAAACAAGCTTAAAAATCAAAACAACCAGAGAGGAAAAAGACGGAAACAACAGTTTCATTATAGATGACTATGGCGACTTTCTTGCCTATTATAATCAGCACGACCAACGATTATTCTTCCTCACCTTTGCTCCGTTGCCTAATGTAAAGCTCATTTTAGAAGGTAAAAACCTATTCGAAATGAAGGCATCAGACATCTATCAACAGTTGTCTTCCCACGATAATATATTATTAGAAGAGGACTATGTTGGCTTCGCTTCTACTATTTTAGGCATAGATATTTATGCGCCAAACTTTGCAGACGACAAAGATTGCGCATGCGAAGGCATTAGTATAGCGGTTAAAGGCTACTTTGATGCAATATACAAAGCAGAGAATTTGGATATAGATAAGCTACTGTCGGAGGCTTTATGAATTTGTTTTTAAGACGCATTGCACAAGTAAAACATTCATATACAGGTAATAACAAATTGTTTTCTTCTAAAGAATGAAAGGCAATTACAACTAAAATAGTAGGTCAATAGAATTAAATCATTGCGATATGAGAAGGATAAATCAACGAATGGCAACCCTTTTGGAGAAGGCGAACCAGCACAATAAAGACTTAATAAGCGCGGTTTGCGAAAGCATTCTAAGCAAGATTAAGGTGGTTGGAAACTGTGTATTGTACGATGAAGAGGACGTTATAGACGACAAGTACATCGCTTCCCTGCCTCAAAAAATAGAGAAACAAGGCGACAAAACAGGCTTGGAGATGTGGCACAACGAGATACGTTTGTCGGCTTTAGAGGACTTCTCCGTCGGTTGTATCCTGCCTTTTATCGACATGTTTAAGGAGCGTCTGAATGCCATTCACCCCCGAACATATTGCTTTATTATCTATGTCAGCCCCGAACAAGCCATCGATTTCCGCTTCCATGTGTTTAGAAAGGACGAAGGAATGTGGATAAACAGCGACATAGAAGCAGACGCTAACCCGCTATTATACGACTTAGAAGAGCGTCTGAACATTGATTCCATTATTCAAAGAATACAAGATTTCAAAGAAGAATACGTTGAATGTTTCGATCCTATCAGTGATGATGCGCTCCAACTTGCACAGGAAAACATTCCTTTTCAGCTACCAGCAGATTACATAAGACTGCTTCAGTTCTCGAATGGAATACTAATTTGTGGCGACGAAGTGCTCGGAATAAACCATAAACCTTTCGACCTTATCAAGGCATACAAGACTGAACACGAAGCAACACAGATGCGTATGCCCAGCCATATTGTTCCGTTTGCACCAGACGGCAGAGGCAACTATTACTGCTTCGATGCTCAACAAGGCAACCAAATCGTGTTTTGGGTGACCAACTATCAGTACTCTGAAGACGATAAACCCGAAGTTGTGAACTTCGATTTCTGCGATTGGTTCAACGAAGTGATGATAGATTGGTGCATAGAACTTGAAGGACAAGACATCTTTACATAGGTTACAACATCGTAAAAACAATATTACATCATGGAGATAGAAACTATATTAAAAGAAAACGGCTTATCTGGAGCAAGGATTTTATCGGCAACTGACAAAATCGAAATACCCGAAATGTGGTCTTTCTTGCTGACTGAAGAAGATAAAGACAAAAAGAAATCCCTCGTTATAGAACGCTGGTCGGACTTCAGCACCCTACTTCCTAAGACCTTAAATATATTGGAAGAGTTGCTCGACGATGTACTTTTAGTGTTTCATCAGCAACAAATTAAGATGGTTTACCTGCTGTTGGTCGATGAAGAATACGTGCTATATGTAGGCAATATGCCCACAACAGACAGCCAACTCGCACTGTTCCCCCACAAGTTGCAGCTATTTTACAAGCAGCTACATAATGGTTGGTTCGAGAATATAAGCGGTGGCTTAGGATTACTTCCTATAGAAAAGGTTCGTTTCCTAAGCCAATCGGAATGGGGTTTGCCCCAAGAGATATTGCAATCTACCGACTTAAACCAAACGTACTACGTGCTTCATAATGGCGGAAACGGCTATCTGTGCATCAACATAGAGGACAAAGAAAACCCCAAAGCGCTAATTTGGTGGACCAACGATGCACCAAAGATGGACATAGACTTTTGGAGTTACCTTGATTCATGGATAGAAATAGGTCTTTCCTACTAATGTTTTACAGCCACGTAGCACAACTTTAAACATACAAAAGTGTCTGTGCAACAAGCACAAAAAGGATACATTACGTACTTTTTTGCTTGTTTATCTAAGATAATCTCTCTATATTTGCAGTTGAACGAAGTAAAAAACGATGATGATAAACTATCAGATTACGAACAGTGCGCCACCAATTACAGAGGCAGACATCTTAGATTTAGAGCACAAAATAGGCTTTTGCCTTCCTGCTGATATAAGAAACTTCTACTTAAAGCATAATGGAGGATTGGTAGAAGATGGCGATAGAAACGTTTACTTAGACGATTCGGAAAACGAATATACCCTAAAATACATTGCACCCATCAAACATTCGCTTTCGCCTTCTCAATATACTATGGAGAAATTGTGGCACACTTTCATCGTAGAAAAAGAATTAATACAAAAGAAACATATTCCGTTTGCCATTAACAGCGGGGGCTTTCCATACTGCTTCGATGCAGAAACAGGGCACATTTTCTTTGCAAATTTGGAGCATTACGATGATAAAGAGAAGATGATGGAACCTGTTGCAAAGTCGTTAACCGACTTTATCAATGGTATGAAGACGGAAGATGAGGCATTTGAATAGGTCTATTTAAACGAGAAGAAAGGTACAAACCCAATATAAAATATAAGCGAAAGGAGTGAATCAATGAGTAAAATGTGCGAACCGATTGCCGATTTAGTGCAGTCGTTACACCATTTAGGTTTTACAACCATCGAACAAAAGGTGTCCGATTATCACTTTTCTGAACTCTATATCAAGATGAAGGGAAAGCATAACAACGAAATAGACACCATCAATATACCTCAAATTCAACGAAACAACGACTCTACTTTTACGTGTTCGTGCCATTGGTCTACTGTCGAACTATGCTTTGAAGAGGAGGAAACAAGAGCAAATGCAAAATAAGACGGAACAAAACAGAAAACATAAACCTATAAAAGGACATGAAACATCTATCTAAAAGCCTCATCGCACTTCTATTGTTTGCAGCCAACACATGTGCGTACGCTGGACAGAACATGAGAACAAAAGACTCGCTCATGGTAGTTACCGAGAGTAACGACAACGCTTGCACGAGCCATTTGGTACGAGATAAAAGCGGTGTACGGGATACATTGATAAGTATTTACTGTGCAGATGGCAGTGAAATAGAACCTTTAAAAGAAGTAAACAGCAAGAACAAGCAAACGCAAATAGAAGTATTCGCCATTTACAATGCCGCAGCTGACGGCAGCCAATATGTGCTTTACAACCATCAAACACAAAGAACTTATATCACATTTGCTACTATTGCCGATTTTAAACCCGCATCGGTATTGTTGAAAGAAGACGAAAAGTATGTTTTATTGAAAACCAACAACAGTGCCAAAGCATTTCCCAAAGAAACTCTGAATGCTGGAAATAGAGAGAAATATATTGCCAACGGAAGTAGATATAAGGTGATTAAAGCAGGCGTAAAAGCCATTAAAAACAAGCCATAAAATTGTAAAGATTTTACAGAACACCTTTTAATGTGTAACATTCTAATTATCAATGCTTTGCAATAGAGCCTATTTTGCATTGTAAAAGAGGCTGTTTTGCATGGTAAAAGAGGCACTATTGTAACGCAAAACAGGCACTATTAGAATGCGAAACAGAAACTACTGTTTTTTGCTACAATTATTTTTACAAAATATTAGTGCTTATCTTGGTTTTCTATCCTACGCAATGAAGCTGGGAAAAATTTGGTTATTAAACTTAAAATGAGTAACTTTGCCATAATCAACAACTGCATTTAAACGTATGACAACACACCCGTTATGGTCGGAAGAATATTGGCTTCTGCTCTTACAAACATACTTGAAGAAGCCCATAGGCATAAAACGGACTTATGCTCGTCCAATGGTTGAACTCAGTTTGGAGCTGCATATTCCACCACGCATACTATCTGAAAAGATGGAACAGCTTGCAAGAAGAGACATTCCAAGCCTGCAAACACTATGGGAAACATACGCCAACAATCCTAATAAGCTGAGAAGAGAAGCGAAACGCATCAGGGGAATGAAGGGATTTGGCAAGCCTGAGAAGTTCTACGAAGGCGTAGAAGCAGAAGAAACCTTCGAAAAAGACTTCCTACCCATAGAGAGAGCGACCGACTTAACGCCTGCTGCACTCATCGTTGTGCTTGACTTGTATTTCCATCTCACCCCAATTACGATGGCAGAAGAAACCCCTGAAGTGAAAGAAGTGGCTCAACTGCTGGGTATTACCCCCCGTCGTGTGGTGGAAATTATGGACGTTTATCGTTTCTGCGACCCTTACCTGAACCACGACGACCTTATTATTTCGCCGCTTTTACTGCCCTGCCAGAACGTATGGGATAGATATGGCAATGCCAATACAAAGAAACTTTCGGCATTAACACAAGAATTACACTACTATTTCAAATGATTTATGTTTCTTTTTTCGTAATTTTGCAAACATATTTAGGTAATTATGGCACAAAAACAAATACAGATACAAGAGCAAAAACAGTTGCAAGTACAGCGACTTTCCCAGCAACAAATGCTACAAGTGAAGTTGCTTGAGATGCCATTGACCGAATTAGAAGAAAGCGTTAATGCCGAATTGGACGATAATCCAGCCTTAGAAAAAGGACAAGACGAAGGCGAATTGAATGAAATACCGGATAGTTCAGAGGCTAACAACGACGATTTCGAAGCTCAACAAGAACAACAAGAGCGACAAGATGCACTCGACAAGGCGCTTGAACGCATGGGAGGCGACGACGAACTGCCTGTTTACGACGGACGACAACGCCACGATAATGCTGACTACGAAGAGATTGTGTATGGCGATACAACATCGTTTATCGACAAACTTAACGAACAAGTGGGCGAAAGAGAGCTTAGCGAAAGGCAGAAAACTATCTTAGAATATCTCATTGGAAGCCTCGACGACGACGGATTGCTGCGCAAAGAGCTTGACGTAATAGCTGATGAACTCGCCATTTACCAAGGTATTGACTGCGACGAAAAGGAAATTTCCGACACATTACAGCTATTACAAGACTTCGACCCTGCAGGTATTGGTGCACGTTCGTTACAAGAATGTTTGCTCCTGCAAATCAAACGCAAAGTAACAGAAGGCGAATGGGAACGCGATAGCAATATTTATGGCTATCTTAAAACTATCTTTACCGAATATTTCGATGCCTTTACAAAGAAGCATTGGGACAAGATACAAGCAGCACTCTCGCTATCTGACCTCCAAATAAAAGCACTTCAGGCTGAGATTCGCAAACTAAATCCAAAGCCTGGAGCCTCTATGGGAGAGACAATGGGCAGGAATGTGCAGCAAATAACGCCCGACTTCATTATCGATACCGACGATAACGGCAACATTAGCTTTACTTTAAACCACGGAAACCTGCCTGAATTGCATGTCTCGCAAAGCTTTAACGATATGTTAGCAGCCTATAAAGACAACAAACAGGGCATGAACCGACAGGAAAAAGAGGCATTGTTGTATGCTAAAGGTAAGGTAGAGAAGGCGCAAGGCTTTATAGAAGCCATTAAACAACGCCGTAATACACTTTACACAACAATGAAAGCTATCATCGAAATACAGAAGAAGTTCTTCCAAGAAGGTAACGAAGCCGATTTAAAACCGATGATTTTGAAAGATATTGCCGAGAAAACAGGCCTCGATATATCTACTATTTCGCGTGTAAGCAATATCAAATATGCGCAAACAAGATGGGGAACGTTCCCTCTTCGCTTCTTTTTCACAGACAGTTATACTACGGAAGATGGAGAAGAGATGTCTACAAGGAAGATAAAAGTGGCATTGCGAGAAATCATTGACAACGAAAATAAGCAAAAACCGCTTAGCGATGATGCGCTGGCAAAGGTGATGAAAGAGAAAGGTTTCCCTATTGCAAGACGCACAGTGGCTAAATATCGCGAACAACTAAACTTACCTGTGGCGCGTCTGCGTAAGGAATAAGTAAACCAAGAACATGGGTACGACACATAAAAATATGAGCGAAAAAAATATCATACTAACTGCACGAATAGCGAGCATGCTGCTCACGCCATTCTATTTGCCTGTATTGGGCATATTGGCGATATTCATTTTCTCCTACCTTAGTATGTTTCCGTGGCAGGTTAAATTGTCTTTGGTGGTGATGGTTTACCTTTTTACTGTGCTCATACCTACTGTACTCATTCATCTTTATAGGCAATATCATGGTTGGTCCCTCTTGCAATTAGGACAAAAAGAACGAAGAATGGTGCCTTATGCTATTTCCATAATCTGCTATTTCGGCTGTTTCTATCTTATGAATCTATTACATATGCCGCATCTGATAACTTCTATCTTGATTGTAGCGTTAGTAATTCAGATTCTTTGTGCCATTATAAATGTGTGGTGGAAAATATCTACACACACAGCAGCCATAGGCGGTGTGCTTGGAGCACTACTTGCTTTCTCGTTTATGTTAAGCTTTAATCCAGTATGGTGGCTATGCTTAGTCATTGTTGCATCGGGAGTTGTGGGCTCAAGTCGCATTATATTACGACAGCATTCCCTTACTCAAGTAACGGCAGGGTTCTTCTTAGGCACGTTAAGTGCATTCTTTACAATTATACTTATATAAGCAAACAAGATATTAAAACAAAGATATATGAAACCAATAGTCAGTATTATCATGGGTTCAACAAGCGACCTTCCTGTTATGGAAAAGGCTTGCAAGTGGTTAGAACAATACGAAATACCATTTGAAGTAAACGCACTTTCAGCTCATCGCACCCCCGCTGCAGTAGAGAAATTTGCCAAAGAAGCAAAAGAACGTGGCATTAAAGTAATTATTGCAGGCGCTGGTATGGCAGCAGCATTGCCTGGTGTGATTGCAGCCTCAACCTCTTTGCCTGTTATTGGCGTACCTATTAAAGGTATGTTAGACGGCTTAGACGCTATGCTTTCTATCATACAGATGCCTCCTGGCATACCTGTTGCTACGGTAGGAGTAAATGGTGCGCAGAATGCAGCGATATTAGCAGCCGAGATGATAGCACTTGGCGACGAGGAAATTGCTAAGAAAGTTGAAGCATGGAAGGCTACTTTAGGACAAAAAATAGAGAAGGCCAACCAAGAATTGGCTGAAATAAAGGATTATAAATTTAAGTGTTAAGAAAGGAACAAAAGCTATAAAGAGATTTAGACAAGCGTTTGTATTTGCTCAAAGTACCTTGCGTTTGTCTGAATCTTTATTGTTTAATCCCCTAAGCCCTTAACACTCAAAAGATAAAGATGATAGATTTATTCAATTACGAACGTAGAAAAAGTTCTGTAACACATATTGGTGCATTGGATATGGGAGGCGAAAATCCTGTCAGAATACAATCAATGACAACCACAAACACTAACGATACAGAAGCGAGTGTGGCGCAAGCGAAACGTATAATCGCTGCAGGTGGAGAGCTTGTTAGACTTACTACGCAAGGAAAACGTGAGGCTGAAAACCTCAAAAATATCAATTCGCAACTACGCACAGAAGGTATTATGACACCACTCTGTGCCGATGTGCATTTCAATGCGAATGTTGCAGACGTAGCAGCAGTATATGCTGAGAAGGTTCGCATCAATCCTGGCAACTATGTAGACCCAGGACGCACATTCAAGATATTGGAATATACCGATGAGGAATATGCCAAAGAACTTCAAAGAATAGAAGACCGCCTTACTCCTTTTATTCAAATATGCAAAGAAAACCATACAGCTGTACGCATAGGTGTAAACCATGGCAGCCTTTCTGACCGTATTATGTCGCATTATGGCGATACACCTGAAGGCATTGTAGAGAGTTGTATGGAGTTCTTACGTATCTTTAAGAAACAGGACTTCAACGATATTGTTATTTCTATCAAAGCTTCTAATACGGTTGTAATGGTGCGTTCGGTACGCCTTCTTGTATCTGAAATGGAGAAAGAAGGTATGAACTATCCTATCCATCTTGGTGTTACGGAAGCTGGAGAAGGAGAAGACGGACGCATAAAGAGTGCCGTTGGTATCGGTGCATTATTGAATGACGGCATCGGAGATACTATCCGAGTATCTTTAAGCGAAGAACCAGAATGCGAAATACCTGTTGCTAAATACTTGGCACGCTACATTCGTCAGAAGAAAGGACACATTATTGTTCCAGCAGAAACCTTCAAAGACTTCGATTATTTACGTCCTGAACGTAGAAAGACTAAGGCAGTAGAAAACATTGGTGGCGAGAATGTTCCTATTGTAATAGCTACACGCAATACAAAAGAAGAAAATATCGATGTTGCTTCTACACTTCCAACGCCCGATTACATCTATGTAAACGATATGTTACCAGAAAAGTTGAAGAGTGGACAAAAATATATTCTCGACTACAATGCATATATAGAGTTAGCAGCAAAGGGCGAATTACCTTCTGAAAACATTTTCCCAATCTTCCCAACTCCTGCCATTCCATTCATTGGAACAGTGAAATCGAAAGTAAAATTCTTAGTTTTGAAGTATGGAACACCATCAGAAGAATTTCTCGCTTGCTTGAAATACCACCCCGAAGTAGTGGTTGTTTGTGTAAGTTCGCATCAGAACAAGCTTGCCGAACAGCGTGCATTGGTTCACCAAATGATGATTGCAGGAGTAGAAAATCCTGTTGTTTTTGCACAAATGTACCAGTTTTCAGTTGAAGAAAGCAAAGAAAATGCCAACGAACCGAGTGCAAAAGAACAGTTCCAACTATCTGCTGCTGCTGATATGGGTGCATTGATGATTGACGGGCTGACCGATGGTTTGTGGCTTATGAATCATGGTAATATTTCGCAAGACGATGTAGAACAAACTGCCTTTGGTATTCTTCAAGCAGGCAGATTACGTATGGTAAAAACCGAATATATCTCTTGTCCTGGCTGCGGTAGAACTCTTTACGATCTCCGTACTACCATTGCACGCATTAAAGAGGCCACAAAAGGCATGACAGGATTAAAGATTGGCATAATGGGTTGCATCGTAAATGGTCCAGGAGAAATGGCTGATGCCGATTACGGATACGTCGGTGCAGGACTGAAAAAAGTGAGTCTATACCGCAAAAAGGTATGTGTTGAAAAGAATATACCCGAGGAAGATGCGGTAGAACATTTGCTCGCACTCATTAAAAATGACCAAAATTAAGACCATAACTATAGGATTCGCAACGTTTTAGATGTGTTATCCATAAAACATACAAAAATGGACATAAGAAATTTATTTAGACATCAGCTGCGTTCTGTTATTGAATGGAAAGAACAAAGCACCGATATTTTGTTTCATCGATTGGAAACTTCAACTGATGAGATAAAGAATTCAAGTAAGTTAATCGTAGCACCAGGTCAAGGTTGTCTACTCGTTTATGATGGAAAAGTAAAAGCAACATTGACAGAGCCTGATACTTATGAATTGAAAACAGCTAACCACCCCTTTATAACAACGTTGCTCAATCTTGCACAAAATATGGAGAGCGAGCATAAAATGCGTTTCTATTTCTTCCGTACAGCAGAACTTGTAAATGTACTTTGGGGTACTGCTACACCTGTAAAGTATATGGAGCCCAACTATAATATTCCTGTTGCATTGGGCGCTTGCGGTAACTTTTCTGTGAAAATTGAAGATGCTGCTATAATGTTCAGCACACTTTTAGGTACTGTAAGCGATTATACTGCTACCGATGTTCGCCAACTTGTTGCATCGCGTATAGTTGCTCCACTAACTTCTTTCCTGGCAGAAAAGGCTTATCCATATACAGAAATAGATAAACACTTAATGGAAATGTCGGACGACTTACGCCTAAAAACAACCGAAGAACTACAACGTTTAGGCTTAATTCTTACCGATTTCCGTATAGACTCTGTTACATTCGACGATGAAACATTGGAGCGTATTAACAGAATTGCTGATATGACAGCCGAAAAATTGGCAGCAACAGAGGTTGATCTCGATTATGCTGGTGTACAAAAACTTGCTGCTTTACGAGATGCTGTACGTACAGAAGGTGGACTTGCTGGTGCTGGTATGCAAATTGGTGCAGGTGTTCAATTGGCAAAAGAATTTTTTAATACTCAAGATAACAATGTAAAGCCAAACGAAACCACTACTTCTACAACAACAGACAATACTGCTCGGTTAAAACAACTAAAACAATTGTTTGACGAAGAGCTTATTACTGAGGAAGAATATAAAAAGAAGAAGAACGAAATACTTGATACATTATGAAAAGAATCATTATCATTGCTTTAATCGTACTCATCACAAACCTACTTGTAGGATTGATAGTAACAGCATATTCACCGCTTAATTTACTTTTCACCAGTTCAGCAATCGTTATCAATGGACTGCTGTTAGCTTTGTCATTTTTAGGGCGTGCTGAGAGTACACATCGTTTAAGTCTTGGTTTTATATTCGCAGCGATAGGTGCATTAGAATTTGTTACAGGGTTTTTCGCACCTGAAACTTGGAGCAATAACTGGTGGCTAATAGGTGTTGTTTCTCTTACTGCCATACAATGTATATTGCTTTTCTTAGCAATTTATTATTCAAAAGAAGGTTAATACTCGTAGATGGCAACAAAAATTAAAGCTGTAAAATGTCCACAATGTGGTAGCGAGAAACACGAAAAGATAGACGAAAAGCGGTTCAGATGCAAGAGTTGTGGTACTGAATTTTATATAGAAGATGATGATATAAATATCAATATCAATCATCGATATCAATATGAAGAAAAACCAACTTCTCCATTTAGCAGCTATCTAAACATAGGAACTAAGGTTGGTATTGCGGCTTTATTAAGTCCAATAATTTTTATTCTGTTAATATTTTTCTGGATATTCTCCGGTAATAGCAATAACAGCAGTAGAAGGTCTTCCGTAAATGAAATAAAAAAAGATTCTATTGAGGTAACAGATAATAGAAAAAAAATCTTAATGATGGAACATAATGGGAAACCATGTATATTCTATCTCGTTAATCGAAATTATTCTATAGGCTACAACAATGAGAATCCTAATTATATCAATGGAGTTTATGTTGGTTTCCGCGATGCAATATCTGGTCAAATACTCACTGAACAGCTATTAATCTCAGAAAAAGATTTGCGCAACCAGAATATTTCTTTAATCACAACGATGCCTGAAATACGCTATTTTTATCAAGCCAACCAATATTTTCTTATCGTTTCAAAGCGTCTCGTATATGAAATCAACGCAAAGAAATTGACGATTAGTAATGTTTCACAGTCGCTTTTTAAAGGAAAAGATGCAATGAATACAGGTCTTTCGTCAATTAACTTTATAAATGAAGACAATGGAGAAGGCTTTGAAGTACACAACAATTTGGCAGAAACCTACTTTTACTTCCCCGCCACAAACCGACTCTATACTGAAGAGGCTTATAATTATGCCTGTGAGTTGTCGCCAAAGCAGTTGAACGGAGAAGTAAAAGACACTATTTACTTGAATCTACAGCAAGAGAATATGAGCAAATCTACAAGTAATGGAGGACGCTTACGTATATGGGAAATAAATGCTATATTCCATAATGGAGACCCACAAGACTTCAGTTTCTACAATTGGATTAACAAATCTTATGGTCAATCCCGTGGAAATCGTTTAGTAAGTGCAAAACCAATTACGAACTGGTTTACAGGTTTCAACAGCAAAATGCTTTATCGAAATAAACATTACATACTGATAACATTCAGACCTACAATATCTGAAGATGCTAATTCTGTATTCCAGTTGCGCGATAGAAACGGAAATATCTTATGGACACAGGTATTTGATTATCAGTTTAATGAAATAAGCGACGCTATACTTTGTGGCGATAAATTCTGGATATGGGGAACAAGAAAAGATATTGATAATTATTCTTCTCCACGTATTTATAGCTTCAATTTAAAGGACGGAAAAATGGAGGAGCATATCTCCATTCCTTATGAATATAAAATCGAAGCTAAATAATTAACTTACTTTTTCTTGTGTTTGCAGTATCACAGACACAAGAAAAATAAGAAAGTTCTACATCGATAATTGGAGTGGATATAGTGAAACAAAGTTGAAAAAACACAAGTATCAAGGACATCCTGCTAACTATAGAAAAAGTGATAATTATTTTTACAGATGATGATGCTTTCAACTTTAACATCAATCATCGCTATGAGTATCAAAACGTATCCTTGTCATTATTCGATAAGTATCTTAAAAAGAAAAACTAATATACCTTTCGAATATAATATTAAAATAAATAAGACAATGAAGCAAGCATTCATATTACTTTTGCTTTTTCTTGCCTCCGTAACATCGAAGGCTCAAGAAAAATATACAGAATATTATTCTAATGGTAAAATACGTGTATCAGGATTTGTTGATAAAAATACAGGCAAACGTGAAGGACATTGGATTACTTATAGAGATGATGGCTTAAAAATACGTGAAGAAAACTATAAAAATGGACTGAAAGAAGGACCAGAATATACGTATTTTGATAATGGAAATATCTCTACGATATCAAATTATCGAAATAACTTATTAGACGGATACCGCTTACAATATCACTATTCAGATAAAAAGAATAGTAAAAAACTTTATTATAAGGGTTTTTATCGCGAAGGGGAAGAAGATGGTATGGCTTATGTTTACGAATCTGATGGAAGGATTATTTCTAAAAGACGTTATGAAAATGGTCACCAAGTTACAGACACAACTTACTCGTACGATAAAATATATTATAAAACTTGGCATCGCGTAAAAGACACTTCATATCCATACAACTATATCTATAAGGTTACTGAATGGTCAGAACCATATAAACATTCATCTACAAAAATAGTGCAAAACAAAGCCATAACACAAAAGAAAACACCGTTAAAACCCAAGCAAGTTCGTATTGCTGACCAACATAAAACCAAACAGACTGTTCCTAATAATGGTAAGAAGAAACAAAGCTCACCAAGTTTTAATAATACGCGGAATAAGTCTGAAACACCCAAGAAGTCGAAATTAAAAGTGGCAGAAGATGGTTCAATACGATTAGAATAAAAAACCGTAACCATCTTGCAGAAACAGATAAAAGGATATAAAACCTATATTTTCAACAAAACCATTACAAATTTTTAATATAAAAACAGACTGCAACTTCCACCTGCCAACCTCATTCGTTGGCAGGGATCACCCTCCACATACCATCTTTTCATACCAAAAATGCACAGAAAAAACGCATTTTTACTGAAAGCATAAATAGATGATATTCTGAAATTTATGAAACTATTATTCTTTTTCCAAAAAACGTCCGTACTTTTTTCTAAGAATGTACGGACGTTTTTTTGAAAAGTAGGCTAGAATAACCAGTTTTCCAAATGTCTATCACACTGAAATATTAGAGAAAATAACTACATTTACAGTTGCGCACTTTGGTTGATAACGTACAATTAAGTTTGATAAAAACACCTATTGGTGTATTAAATTTTAAATTTTCCTTGTTTTGTATTTGTTTTCTTCTTATATTTGCATTGTAACTATACTAAGTTATAATTAGAATAAAAAAATTGTTCATCTGAACCTTAACATACCCTATTAAACCCTTGCTAGGTTTTTTAATGGTTTTATTGAAATCTATTATTAATTAAAACAAATGGTAGCATAAATATTAGAAGATAAGCATATAGTTATAATATTAATCTCTATGAGTTTAATATTGATAAAAACGAGTTAACAAATATCAAAAATACAAAAACATTTCTAAAATGAAAAAGAAAGAAGAATTAAGCATTGACTTAAAAGAACAAATTTTAAACGAAGGTATGAGTCAAATTTTTGGCGGTGGTGGGCCAACGACTCATATAAATAACGGTTCTGGAGAATGTACAAACATCAATCGTGGTTCTCATTGTAGCGTTATTAATCATGCACATAATTGCTCGGTGATTAACAATCACAAAGAATGCAAGGAAACCAATAACTGGTTTGGGAATTGCAGCGACATAAACAGAACCACCATCTCTATGGAATAAATTATCGATATTTAGACTCATTATTAGATTTGATACCAAATAGTTTGTGCTATTTGGTATCATTAAGCTGACTTCATATGAAAAAAAGTAAATATACCATATCTCAAGAGCTTGAGAAAGACATTTATTTATTAACTAGTTTTGTCACCAGAAAACATATTCTTCTATCACATAATGCATATAATCTTTACAATAATGAAGAAAAATGTACAACTCTAAAATCTACTTTTCCAAAAATCTTCGATGTTTTAGTAGATAATGGGTTTCTAGTAGAAGATGATCTCGATGAGTTTAAGGTCAGCTATGATAATTTTAATCATGAAAGAGGAGATAAAAGTTATTACCATTTGATTATTAATCCAACTTTAGACTGTAATCTTTCTTGTTGGTACTGTTATGAGCACAAAATTAAAAGTAGTAGAATTGATAGTAACATAATAAAAGGAATTAATCTGCATATTAAAGAAAGATTTTCTGCATTATCTTTTAAAGGCTTGAAACTTTCTTTTTTTGGAGGGGAACCCTTTATGTTTGCTAATGCTATTAAAGAAATTATTTATGATACTTATAACTTCTGCTCCAATAATAATATAGAATTATTGTTAGATTTTACGACAAATGGAACTTTAATTTCAAAATCAATCATCAACCATATTTCTAAATACAGATGTAATTTTCAGATTACATTTGATGGAGACAGAGAACAGCACAATAGGATAAAATTTACCAATAACAAAAAAGTTGACACTTATTCTTTAACTCTAAATAATATAAAATTAATACAAGAGAATATTCCCAATAGTCTTATTGCTATTAGAATCAATTATGATGGTCAAACTCTTAATAATTTTGATAGAATATTGTCAGACTTAAAAGGAATTGACAAGAACAGAGTTAAAATAATATTAAAGAAGGTTTGGCAGGTTGATAAGGATGAAATAAGTGAGGATTTGCTAAACACCGTAAAGGCAAAATTATGGAAAAATGGATTTGTCGTTGATGCTTATGGGGATCCTGGGATATGTTTTGCAGACAGAGATTCTGAAGCTGTTATAAACTATGATGGTAATGTTTTTAAATGTACTACCATTGATAAATTCGACAAGTCAACTGCACTAGGTACTTTGGACTTAAAAACAGGTCAAATCATTTGGGATGAGAAGAAAATAAGGTATTTGAGAAGCACCACTATTCTTGAAGAGTGTAAAAAGTGTATTCAATTTCCAGATTGTGGTGGCCCTTGTAAAATACGTCTTGCGGCAGAACCAAATTGGAAATGCCCAAATTTATCACCAAATTTCGACATTTATGCTCATGCTCGTAGTCTCTTTAAAAACGAACTTATTGAACAAGATCTAAAAAATAACTAAAATATGAGAAGAATTATCTTAATTTCGTATCTAATATGCCTTATCCTTTTAGTTAGCTCAAAAGCTTACTGCCAAATTCATATAAAATTTCAAATAGGTGGGCAAGAGAAAGAAGTAATACCACGTGTTGAAAGTGTTGTTATGCAGAACGACTCTGTTATAAGTTTCTCTACATTCAATACTTCTAATACTGAATTGACTATTCCTGCAAAAGGAGCATATAAAATATCATTATCAGCACACAATTACCAACCGTGGGAAAGCAATTTGAACTTAAGAAACGACACTGTAATTAACGTCATAATGCAGAAAAGTCCAATTGCTCTACAAGAAGTAGTAGTTAAAGGAACAAAGACTCCAACCGTTACAGCTACAGGTGAAACCTTTTATCTTTCAAGTAAAGCCCGAAAGGAGAAAGATCCGTTTAAAGCTTTATCAGAGATACCTGTTCTAAATGTAAATCCCATCTCGCAAAGCATAACAACTCGAGATGGTAGTTCTCCTTTGATTTTAATTGACGGAAGATTGGTAAACTCTGGAATTAACCCCATTCTACCCGCAGATATAGAGTCTGTTACTGTAGAAGATGTTGTAAGCGCTCGCTATTTAGATCAAGATATTAATAAAATAATTAACATTCACTTACGGAAAGAACGTCCTCTCTATTTGTATTTCGAAGAACGTACTCGCCATGATATTCCATTAAGAAAAGGTTTTGTTGGTTCTAATTTTGAAATAGGACGAAGCCATTTTGCTGTTTATGGAAGTGTTTTCTATAACTATCTAACAAAAGATAGAATTGATTATGAAACATTAGAAAAACAAAATAATCAGCAGAAACAATTAATAGGCTCGAATATTTCTAGAAAAAATGATTTTGACCTAAAACTATTATTTAAATATGAGCCAAATGCTCGAAATTATTTTGCTTGGAATATAAGTAATCGCATAAGTAATATGCATAAGTCAGCTACATATAATGGAGAATATTTAAATAATAACATTTCTAACAAGATGACTGCCGACGACCATACCAAAGATAAATCAAATGGGTGGTTAGGATCGTTTTTCTATGAACATACATTTAAAGATAAGTCAAGTTTAGATGTGTATTCGTATTTTAATCATGCAAAAGCAAATCGCAGGCAACAATATGCTGAACATATCACCTCTGATTTGATTCCTACGTTTCTATCGCTCGACAATATAAGAAATCAGGTTGGTTTAGATGTAGATTATAATGGGGTTCGTCATAAATATGGACAGATAGAGGCAGGCAATCATTTTTTGTACACGCACGACAATCTTTGGGATAATGTATTTTCTCCATCAGTTTTAACACATGTATCTCAGTCTAGTAATTATTCATATATTTCTTATTCAAAAGTATGGAAAAAAATTATGCTGATGACATCGGTAGGTTTGCAGGGATTGTTTGTGAAAGTTGATAGCAGGAGTGATAGTTATTGGCGTCCAAAGACGTCTGTTGCTATAGGGTTTAGAGTATCAAAATCACAAACCGCACGCTTGTCGTATACACTCAATAATATTCTCCCATCACCTCAACAATTAGCACCAGTCTCTTCATCTGTAAATCCATGGCAGAAAGTAGAAGGTAATATGAATCTGCGTCCGATACAAACCCATGATTTGGCATTAACTTATGATATAAAAATATTGAATTGGTTACGCTTGCAGACTTTCGCAAAGCATAAGATTACCACAAATATGATAGAAAGTTTTTTGCGAAAAGAGAATAACTATGTTATACAATCGTATAGGAATAATGGCTGTTATAATATATGGAACACTGGTTTTGGGTTGAGTATAAATAGTAATTCTGTTCAAGCTTACTTATCACCAGCACTGAATTGGGAACATTATGAAGGAGGCAATCGTCTATCTTCATGGGGTTTAAATGGTAATCTCACGTGGTGGGCTTTAGATCAGATGGCAATTCAAGTAGAAGCTGAATGGAAAAATAAGAGTTATTCTGCAATCTCAATAACAAAGTATTCTAATCCAATGAGTGCTAATATATCAATGGCTTGGTATCCAACAGATAATATTCAAATTTCTGCAGGTATCACTTATTTAGGAGGAATAAGAGAGCAAATAACAACGATTGATACTCCTAATTATTATCAACGTCAAAAGATGTCATTCCATAGTGAAAGTTTTCGCCCTTGGATACTATTTGCATATACTATCCGAAAGCATAATAAATTAAGAATTGAGAATAAGATGCCGTATTTTGATATGGACCGTTAAAGCTTTGATTTCAATAATTACCCTCCACATACCATCTTTTTATACCAAAATTGCACAGAAAAAACTTATTTTTTACTGATAGCATAAATAGATAGTATTCAGGTATTTACGAAACTATTATTCTTTCTTCAAAAAACGTCCGTACTTTTTTCTAAGAATGTACGGACGTTTTTTGAAAAGTAAGATGGAATAACCAATCTACCAAATATTCATTGTGCCACAATCTATAAATTAAGCCAATGGAAAAAGAATAAAATGCAGCGAAAATTTACATTTCTTGCCTACGGTGTAATTCGCATCATCTACAACCTCAATATCTTTCCTATCTCTTATCCTTATGTTGTTTAGCACTTCCTTCACAACACTACCAAACAAAATTTACCCACTAAAAATTTTTTCATTAAAACACAGATGAATATTAATAAGAAATGAAGAGAAATGTAATTAATATTTTTAAATTTCTTATTAGGCGTAATGGACATTTGGTAGGCTGAAAAGCTCACGGATTTTAGTAATGG
>NZ_JABZSJ010000070.1:0-11755 GCF_015262605.1 Prevotella aurantiaca
AGGATAATATACTATGAATCAGGATAATATTAGGTTTTTAAGGGAGGACTAAATATAATATATATAGTTTGTCTGTGGATTTGCTAATTTAAATTGTATGTGTTATAAAGGGAGCGGGATATAGAAATAAGTTTTTAAATGAATACTATAATTATTTTTTTGAATTTTGTAATTACGTTTTTTTATTTTGTAATTACATTTTATTTAAATCATAATTACTTTATTATTTAATTTAAATCACTATTATAATGCCAAAATCTCTTTGTTTAGTTTATATTTTGCTTCATCAATTTTAGAATCTTCTACTCTTGGACAAAGTTCTCATTTTTATTATGAAGTATTCTTATTATATTTTTGGATCTTTGCTTGTTTTTGTTGATTAAGATATAATAGGAAATAGAAATAAATAAAGGTGGATTTGCTAAGCAGATCCACCTTTATTTAAAATATATGTATACTAATGTTCTTAGAAGAACAAGTAACGATTATCAACAACCTTTGCGTTTAATACTAAGTCTTGCATAAAACCACTTGCAACCTGCATATTCTGTTGCATACACATTTGCATTTGTCTATTTTCATCGTATTGAACACCTGGACGTAATGCTTTCTTTACAACCTGAAATACATATACACCTGCATTACCCTTAACTGGTTTCTTAGAGAATTTACCTGTGGCTGTTGCTGCAACTGCACCTGAAAGTGCTGGTTCTGTAGCACCTGTGGCTTGAACAAATGCTGGTGCTGCGAACGTAATTTGGTTAACTTCACTAACCTTAGCACCCTTAGATTGAGCTGCAGCAATGCTATTTAAGCCATTGAGCTTAGAAATAAACTGTTCAGCCTTCTTATCTTTGATAACTTCGCGCTTCAAAATCTCCTTTACTTCAGCATCGTCCCATGAACGATAGCCTTGTGGATGAATTTTTGTTAATGCTACAACCATGAAGTGATCGTTATCACCACATTCGTAAAGTGGAGAAATATCACCTTCTTTAGCTTCGAATAACCATTTCAAAGCATCACGAGTAGCGTGAACACCTGCAAGGTAGTGCTCTGCAGTAGTTACATTTTTTTGCTCTTGTACCTTATAACCAAATTTTGCTGCATTCTTTTCTAGATCAGCAAGCGTTGTTCCCTTTGCAACATATTCAGAGAACTTATTGAAAGCGGTGCTGCGAGTATCTTTTGAGAAGTCTATAGGCTTCTTAATAATAGCTGCAGTTGTTTTTGTCTTCATTGCTTTCTTGTCGAGAACTTGAAGAATAACGTTTGCTTGTGTAAATGCTAAATTCTGAACATTATTTATTTCGCCATTCATGATAGCATTGATGTATCGGCGATTATCTTCGTTCATTGTATTCGCATGTTCATATTGCTGACCAGTGAACCATACTTTTTCTCCAGTTTGGCCATATCGTTTAGCAATTGCTTCAAAGTTTGCTCCACCAGCTAAGGCTTTTTGGATAGAATCAGCCTTTGCAATAGCTTGTTCTTTAGTTGAAGCAACAACTTGAATTTGGCGGAATTGAACAGAGTCTGGTAATTGAGATTTGCTTAATACACGAATGATATTCAATGTGTTATCATCTTTGTTTTCAGTAACTGCAGTTGTTCCTACTCCTAAAGAGTCAATTTTAGATGCAATTTCTGGATATGCTTGGTAAGCACTGCTACTTACTGGCAAACCAATATAAGGAATTACGCTACCGCTCTTGCTAATAATAGAAGAAGGGTCTTCAGTTGTAGCCAATTGTTGCTGGTAAGCGTTCATTTCTTTTGTAATTGCATTACGATCTGCATTGCTTGGTAATATCTTATAGTCCACATATTTAATATCGCGTGTTTCAATAGTCTGACGGAACATAGGCTTTAGTTCTTCATACTTAGCCTTCAAGTCTTCGTCAGTATATTTTACATCAGCATCTTTTACAGAAGTATATGCCATAGAAGCCAATTGAATTTGTGCTTCTTCATTTTCGTCTTTGAAAGCAAGTTTTGCTTCTGCCTTATTAGAAAGGATACAGCTAGTATAAAGTGCTTGGAACTTTTGGCCTAACAATTGTGAACGGAGATTCTTTTCAACAAACATCCAATAGTTGTAAGCTGTTTTCATTTGTTCTGCCTGCTGTGGATTTGTAGATTTTGCCTTCTCATAACCGTCAAGGAATTGTTTCAACATGGTTACATCAAAGCGTCCTGTCTGTTGGTTAATAAAAGGAGTCTGAGATAACATTGGGTCTGTACCTTCGTTAAGAACATTTTGCAACTCTTTCTCGGTAACAGTTAAACCAATTTTCTTTGCATCAGCTTCAAGGATACGATTTGTAACCATTTGCTGCCAAACTTGGTCTTTCACCTGATTAATTTCACTCTCAGACAAGTTGTCACGTTGCATCGTGAACTTGATAGCGTCTTGATACTCATCAACAAGCTTTTGGAAGTCTTGCACATTGATTTTTTCTCCTAAGACTTCGCCCACTTGTTGGCGTGCTTCGCCTTTGATTCCGTTACAAGAACGGAAGGCTTCTTCAGCAATAAATGCAAAAAGACCCAAACCGATTATAACAATCAGTGTGATGCCTCTGCTTCTGATTTTTCCTAATGCTGCCATTTTTATTTATTTATTTTGATTTATTTCTTTTACGAATGCAAAAATTGCGTACAAAAATACAAATAAAAAGATAATTAAAATAATAATTACCCAAGAAAATGCGCTAATCGATAACTTTTAGCTTCACAAGTTCTATTTTTGTCATAGTATTCTTGATGATTTTGAATTCATATTTCCCTATTTTTACAAGTTCGTTTAATTTTGGAAAGCTTTGATACTCATGTAAAATAAAGCCGCTTATTGTCATATAGTCATCACTTTCTGGTAGGTCTAAATTAAACATATCGTTAACTTTCTCAATTTCTAAACGAGCAGAGAAGATATATTCGTTATCCGTAATTTTCTTTGCGATATACTTTGCATTGTCGTGCTCATCCTCTATATCTCCAAAGATTTCTTCAACAATATCCTCTAATGAGATGATTCCGCTTGTGCCGCCAAATTCGTCAACAACAACCCCTAGGCTCTTTTTTTGTTGTAGAAACATGTGCATTAGCTTTTGAGCAGTCATTGTTTCTGGTACAAAAGGCATCTTTAGGATATGGTCGTGCCATACTTGCGAGTTTTTAAACATCTCTGAAGAATGAATATAACCTTCAATATGGTCGATGTCATCTTTGTAAACAACTATTTTGGAATTTCCGCTTTCAATGAAATTCTGTTGTAATTCCGTTACCGGACAGTTTATATCAACAGCTTTAATTTCTGTGCGTGGTATCATACAATCTTTTACTTTAGTATCTGTAAATTCTAAAGCATTCTGAAAAATCCTAACCTCTTCTTCCAGCTTACCATCATCTTTTGCGTTCTCTATAGAACTTTGAAGCAAATAATCTAAATCAACTTTTGTAAAAGTACCATCGCTTTTTTCCTCATCTACTTTTACACCTATACCTCTTAGCATTAGTCTTGATACAAAAGTAGAGAAGCGACTTATTGGCCACAATAATATAAAGAATAAATAAGCAAGTGGGGAAAAAAAAGATAAAAGTGCGTTAGGGTTACTTTTAAATAATACTTTTGGAATAAACTCTCCTGTAAAAACAACAATGACAGTTGAGAAGATGGTGTTTAGAATAACTTGTGTAACAGGCGGAAAAGATAAAAATAATGTAGCGTTAAAAATGTCAGCAAACAATATTCCATACAAAACTAAAACAATATTGTTGCCTACTAACATTGTTGATACAAAACCATTCGGATTGTGATAAAAAATTTGTAGGCATTTTTGCGCAAAACCATTTTTTTCTTTGTCCATTTCTGCAAGCATTCTATTGCTTGAAACGAAAGCAATCTCCATTCCTGAAAAGAATGCAGATAACGTCAAAGACACTAAGATTCCTATTATTAAACTAATATCCAATGTTCTTTTTTATCAATTTATTACTGTTTCTTGAATATTCTTCTGAGCAGCAGCGTCAATTGGTGCTGAAGGCATAGACATTGCTCCATCACTATTAGGAGATAATTCACGTTCTTTGAAAATACCCCATCCTTTTGTTCGGCGTATTTCATAGACTGTCATTTGCTCATCGCTCTTGAACCAATCTCCCTCTAAAACCTTGTCTGGAGTTTTTATACGTGAAAATTTACGCGACCATATTTGATGATTTCGTTCGTCCCAAAATAGTTCGCTGCTGTAGAATTCTACTTTTTTCTCAGTTACAATCTGTACATGTCCGTGAAGTTCCCAGCGACGTTCCTTGTCATAATATATCGCTGTGTCGCATTGTATAAAACCTAAAACATGCTTTTTCAGGTCAAATTGAGTAAGTAATAATCCTTTGTTAAATGTCCAGCGCGAAGGATTCTTAACTTCATTAACTTCCCATTCTTCAGCTGTAATTCGATATTTGATAACTCCAGAGTCAGAAATCAATGTGTTCACACCATATGTTGTCATAATAGGAACAGAATCGCGCTCATAAATAGCAGGGGCTTCATTAGTGCGCTTCTCACTACATGAAGTTAAGAGAGGTATGACACATAAAGCAATTATCATACATGATATGAAAAGTTTGCTTTGTTTCATTATGCAACTATGATGGGTTTTAATAGCACTTTATCGTACCTTAAATTTAGCGAACCAACGTTCGTTGAAGGTAAGACCAATATTAATTCGGACCATATTTTCATTTATCAAACCTGTGGCACTTCTGTTTACCCATTCGGCACCAACATTTAGTAAACTTTTATGATTGTAGTTGTTCACAATAGGAATTCCCAAGCCAATGCTTGCCGAAATTTCTTTTGGTCCATCTTGGTTGTTAATCATTATATATGGTGTTGAATAGCTAACGCCTGCACGATAGTGCAATCTGCTAAAGAAACCACGATAACGATCGCCTTTACAATATTCTCCACCAAATGTAAACTTCTGCATATCTTTTAGCTGTCCTCCTTCAAGAGTATAGCTTGCTTTATTGTTTATAACATTAAATTGCGGCATTTCTATATCCGACCATTTTTGCATTTGGTAATCAAATCCTAACTTTAGACGATTGTTATGATTCCACATTACACCTATGCCATAAACATGAGGTAATTTTAAAGCATCTTTGATTGAATAATTGGTTGTATCATTCACTGCAGTTTGCGAGTTCTTTGATATAATGTTGCAAACAGCATTAGAACCTAGTTTGTGACCTAAAGAATAAGATAAGCCCAAAGTAATGGCATCTTTTGTAGAAATTTTGTGTGTATATTGAAGACCAAAGTCTACTTTGTAGCTCCTTACATCATAAGAATATGTTTTAGACAAAGTATTAATATATGAGTCGCTATAGCTATTTATAACAATACGTTCTAATTCTCCCCAAAGATATGCAATATTTGCACCAAGGGAAAGTCCTTTAATTGGTTCCCAACCAAGGCCTAGATAAACTTGTCTTAAACCGCCAGAACCTGAAAATGTGTTAGAATATGTAGGTTCTTCCAAAGATGGATTTTGCTTTGAATTTATGTTGTTACTACTTGTATAGTTATATCCAACATTAGTATACGGGAGTAAGCCAAAACTGACGCCTACATGTTTAAATGCTCTAAAGGCTGCACTGATATATTCAATATTACCATTGTTGGCGTTCTTTTGACGTCCTTTCTCTTCAAAATTAGTCATCTGTAGACTCACTCCTGCATCGAATATGAAAGAAAGCGAATCCAAAGCTGAATATGAAGCCGGATTTTGAAAATTTATTTGATTGCTTTCGTGAAAACCATATGCTAAACTATTCATGCCACGATTGAAACCAGTAGACTGGGGTGCCAATGTTCCTAATCCAAATTGGCTGTATGGGGAATTGGTACCACTCTGTGCCATAGCCGTAATAGATAAGGCTATACAGAAGACTGCTGTGAGTTTTTTCTTCATCTGTTAGTAATTTCAATATATATTCTGTGCAAAGTTATTAAAAAAAAATGATATCATGGAATATATATATACTATTTTGATTTTTAATAAGGTTTCTTTGCTGTGTCATAGTTTTTCATTATCTTTGCCAAACATATGAAAAATGTCGTTCTAAATATAGTTGTTTGTATTTTGCTATCAGTTTTCCCACTGGCTGCAAAATCGTATTCGTTGACCTATTCTGATTCTATAGAAATCTCTCTATTAACTTGTTCGCCAGGGCATGAGGTGTGGACGCAATATGGTCATACAGCTATAAGATATAACGATAGAGCAAATCAAAACGACCTTGTTATTAATTATGGTATGTTTTCATTTGCTCAGTCTTACTTTGTTCCTCGTTTCGTATTGGGATTGACTGATTATCATGTTGGGGTTTCTGCAACAGAAGAGATGCTTTATGAATATGCATACGAGGGTAGGGGGATTATTGAACAAATTTTAAATCTTAGTAAAGAAGAGAAATACCAAATATTCCTTGCTTTACAAAATAATTTGCTCCCAGAGAATGTTGTTTATCGGTATAATTACTTCTATGATAATTGTACTACAAGAGCACAACATATGCTTCTTGATCATTTAAAAGGGAAGACTGAATATAGTTTTGATAGTTCAAAACCATTGTTGTCGTATCGTGAAATGATTCATGAATGGAATAAAAATGATGTTTGGACACAGTTTGGCGAAGATGTTTTATTAGGTTTAACGGCCGATTTTAGTGTCGAAACTAAAGAGAAAGAATTGTTCTTGCCTGATAACTTACGCAAGTATATAGAGAATGCAATACACAATGGAAAACCTTTGGTGAAACGAACATCACTTATATTAAAACCTAATAAACTTACCAATGTTCAAAGTTCTCTTGTTTCTCCAATACAGATTGCATTCGCATTTGCTGTTCTTGCTGCTTTTGTATTACTTATAGAGTATAAAATAAAAAAGGCTCTTTGGGGATGGGATTTTTTTTTGATGTCTTTTTCAGGCGTTATAGGTCTTCTCCTCTTTATAATGATATTTTCTCATCATCCGTGCGTAAGTATAAATATGATAATATTCTTTTTTAATCCATTAGCCTTATTCTTAATACCTTCGGTTGTTAAGAGTATTAGATGTAAAAGGAAACATTGGTGGTGGATGGCATGGGAAGTTTCAATTGTGGTTGGCTTTATTGGTGCATTTTTTCAACAAATCCCAGTTCTCATTTTAATTGTGGCATTATTCTTGCTATTCAATTGTATCTTCCATCAGTGGCTGATTAGAAATGTCTATATTAAGACAATGGAATCTAAGTAAAATGATGAATAAATATATTACCGCACTACTTGTAGTATTAGCTGCAACAGGAGTAGAAGCTCAGACTTATCAGTCTGCGCTAAAGGCGGCAATGGGCAATGCTACTTTAGAAGAGCTTTGCAATCATCTTAATTTAAAAGGTATGGAAACTGACATATTGTCGGTTATCGAAGCCTACAAGAACATTTCGAAGGAAGAAGAAAACAAATCTGCAGCCACACACCTTTCTTTCTCCGATAGGCAAACGACTGTACATAACGTACGAAAATTAGAAAATCTTAGAAAAACAATATCAAACTATTTGCCGAATCCCTCGGTCAATTCTGCAATATTAATACGCGCGCCGAGTTGTTTATTTTAAATGCGTTTTGAGTAGCGTAATAATTTAGTGAGAAATTAAATAATAATATTCACCCAGTGGGCTAGTAATAATAAAAATGTAATGATCAACAAGTGAGCCCACTGAAATATTGATAAAAAAATGAACTTCACAAAAATAATGAAGTCTCTATTTGGAGACAAATCAACACGCGATATGAAACTTATTCAACCGTTTGTTGATAAAGTTAAAGTTGTTTATCCAACGATTAAAGAACTTAGCAACGATGAATTGCGTGCTAAGACAAAAGAAATCCAACAATTTGTGCAAGATGCTGGTAAACAGCAACGTGAGGAAATAGCTAAACTTCGTGAAACAATAGAAGATACTCCAATTGATGAACGCGAAGATATTTTCAATAAAATAGATAAGCTTGAAAAGGAGGCATTAGATAACTATGAGAAGGCATTGGATGAAGTTATGCCTGTTGCTTTCTCTATCGTTAAAGATACAGCTAGACGCTTTACTGAGAATGAAGAAACCATTGTAACGGCTAATGATTTTGATCGTGAACTTGCAGCTGACCCAAGAAAAGACTTTATAACCATTGATGGTGATAAGGCAATTTACCACAATCACTGGACAGCTGGAGGTAATGACTTAAAATGGGAAATGGTACACTACGATGTTCAACTTTTTGGTGGTACAGTTCTACATCAAGGTAAGATTGCTGAAATGGCAACTGGTGAAGGTAAAACCCTTGTAGCGACATTGCCTGTTTTTCTTAACGCTTTGACTGGTAATGGTGTTCATGTGGTAACTGTGAACGATTATCTTGCTAAACGCGATTCTGAATGGATGGGCCCATTGTATGAATTCAATGGCTTGTCTGTTGATTGTATTGATAAACACCAGCCAAACTCTCCAGAACGTCGCCGCGCTTATCAAGCAGACATTACTTTTGGTACAAACAATGAGTTTGGTTTTGACTACCTTCGCGATAATATGGCTGTGTCACCTGCTGATCTCGTACAACGCAAACACAATTATGCTATTGTTGATGAGGTAGACTCTGTTTTGGTAGACGATGCTCGTACACCTCTTATTATTAGTGGTCCAGTACCAAAAGGTGATGACCAAATGTTTGAAGAATATCAACCATTAGTTCAGAAACTCTTTGAAGTTCAACGTAAACAAGCTACTGAACTGCTTGCTGAAGCGCGTACTAAAATCTCTAATGCTGCAAATTGCAACGATGAAAAAGAACGCCAAGCAATGCTTGAAGAAGGTTTCTTAGCACTTTATCGCTCACATAAGTCACTTCCCAAAAATAAGGCACTCATCAAATTCCTTTCAGAAGAAGGAATTAAGTCGGGTATGTTAAAGACGGAAGAGTACTATATGGCAAACAACAATCGTGAAATGCCAAAGGCAGTTGAACCTCTTTACTTTGTTACGGAGGAAAAAATGAACTCTTGCGATCTTACTGATAAGGGTGCAGCATGGTTGGCTAAAGAAGTAAATGATGACAAGTTGTTTGTACTTCCTGATATAACGACAGAACTCTCTCTACTTGAACAAGAGAAAGAAGATAAGGTTATAGACGAACAAGAATATCTCGATAAGAAAGACGACCTTATGAGTAACTACGGAGTTCAGAGTGAACGTGTTCATACTCTGCAACAGTTACTCAAGGCTTATACTATGTTCAATAAGGACGATGAGTACGTAGTTCTAGATGGTGAAGTGAAAATTGTTGATGAGCAGACTGGTCGTATTATGGAAGGGCGTCGCTGGAGCGATGGACTACACCAAGCTGTGGAAGCTAAGGAACATGTAAAGGTAGAAGCTGCTACACAAACTTTTGCTACTATTACTTTGCAGAATTACTTCCGTATGTACCACAAGTTGGCGGGAATGACAGGTACAGCCTCTACAGAAGCAGGCGAATTTTGGGACATCTACAAACTTGATGTCGTTGAAATTCCTACCAATCGTCCTATTCAACGTAAGGACATGGAAGACCGTGTTTACAAAACAGCTCGTGAAAAATATGCAGCTGTAATCGACGAGATAGAAGAAATGCGTAATAGCGGACGTCCTTGCTTAGTTGGTACAACCTCTGTGGAAATCAGTGAATTGCTTAGTAAGATGCTTAGTATGCGTAAAATACCTCATCAAGTATTGAATGCGAAGCAACATTTAAAGGAGGCACAGATTGTTGCTGAAGCTGGACGTTCAGTTGATGGCCTTGGTGCAGTTACTATTGCTACTAATATGGCTGGTCGTGGTACTGACATTAAGCTTTCGCAAGAAGTGAAAGATGCCGGTGGTTTAGCAATTATAGGTACAGAACGTCATGAGAGTCGTCGTGTAGACCGTCAGTTACGTGGTCGTGCTGGACGTCAAGGTGACCCTGGATCATCTGTTTTCTACGTTTCATTGGAGGATAAGTTGATGCGTCTTTTTGGTTCTGAACGTATTGCAAAGGTAATGGATAAACTTGGTTTCGACGAAGGAGAACGTATTGAAAGTTCAATGATTTCGAATAGTATTGAGCGTGCACAGAAGAAAGTAGAGGAGAATAACTTTGGTATTCGCAAGCGTTTGCTGGAATATGATGATGTAATGAACAAGCAACGTACTGTGATTTATGAAAAACGTCGCCATGCTTTGATGGGTGAACGCATTGGAATGGATATTTCAAACATTATCTGGGACCGCTGTGTAAGCATCATCGATAACAACGACTATGAAGGTTGCCAAGAAGATTTCTTCAAAGTGTTGGCTATGGAATGTCCATTCACTGAGTCAGAATTTGAGAGTGGAAACAAGGAAGAATTGAAAGAACGTGCTTTCCAAGCAGCTATTGGAAACTTTGAGCGTAAAACTGAACGTATTCAAACTGTTGCATGGCCAATTATTAAAGAGGTGTACGAAAACCAAGGAGCTATGTATGAGCGTATTATGGTACCAATTACTGATGGCAAGCGCGTTTATAATATCCCTTGTGATCTGAAGGAAGCATACGAATCAGAGGCTAGATCGGTAGTACGTCAATTTGAAAAGGTAATTCTCTTGCACCTCATCGATGATGATTGGAAAGAGAATTTGCGACAGCTCGATGAACTTCGCCACTCAGTTCAGAATGCTTCATACGAGCAGAAGGACCCATTGCTCATCTTCAAACTTGAGAGTGTGAAGCTTTGGGACAACATGATTAATGATATGAACAACCGTACTGCCAGTGTACTGATGCGTGGACAAATCCCTGACATGCAGCCTTCAGACGAAATTCAGGAAGCAGTTCCAGAGCAACAAGCACAGCGTTATGACGAAAAGAAGGACGATTTGATTGACCAAAATCAGCAAGCTGCAGCTCATCACGATACTCGTGAGTCAGTACAACAGCAAACTCGTACCCCTTATATGGCTGAAAAGATGCCACGTCCAAATGATCCATGTCCTTGTGGTAGTGGAAAGAAATTCAAGAATTGCCACGGACGCAATATAAGATAAAGTAAACGTACACTGTGAAAGATTATAGGAGTGAAGCCTTACAAGTGGGTTTCACTCCTTTTTTTATTATCACTAGCTTTTAATTCTGACTCTTACCATATTAGTGTAACAACCTTGCATTATTACTGCAACTATGATTTATTGGTATTGAAAAAGCTATGCAGTAAGATTGCTTTAGTGTTGCAGTAAAAGTGCAGGATATCTTACACAGCATAAGAAATATTTTACTGAAATTTTGAGTTCCTTTTCTCGTTGCTTGTTATTTATATGTTAAGCTTAATCCTCCAACTAAATGATGTTGTTTTTTTAATCAAATATCCTTGTATAATGACACTTCAAAAGGTTTAGCAGTAAAGATAAGCAATTAAATTTATTTCCAAAAAAAAAGATTGTTTTGTTTGGTTGGTTAATGGAAAATTGCTACCTTTGCACTCGCAAAAACGAAATATGCACCCTTAGCTCAGTTGGTAGAGCAACTGACTCTTAATCAGTGGGTCTAGGGTTCGAGTCCCTAAGGGTGTACATAAATTGTGCAAATTTCGTTTCTATGCACCCTTAGCTCAGTTGGTAGAGCAACTGACTCTTAATCAGTGGGTCTAGG
>NZ_JABZSJ010000071.1:0-11730 GCF_015262605.1 Prevotella aurantiaca
TTCAGGGATGAGAGGTACTTTACACTAAGACTCTATGCACTGCATGACTGCCGTAACACTAGAAATGTCGGATGAACCCAAAAACTTGCAGATATAAGCAAATAATTTACAGGATAATATACTATGAATCAGAGGAATATTAGGTTTTTAAGGGAGGACTAAGTAAATAATAATTATAAATTAAAAAAACGTAATTACATTTTTTGAAAAATGTAATTACGTTTTTTTTGTAAAGTATATACTTTTTCTTATATTCTAAATTCAAAGGATAATTCTTTTCATTACAACTTCATATGCATTAATAAAATCTCTATCATAATATATTTGCATTGGGATATTCCGTTTGTAATTTCATTTTAGCTTTTTCTATTAATTCTACTTTTGGAACGTCTATTTTTAGCGTATTATAATTGTTAATAGGCATTTTCATAAGCTCATTATTGGGAATATACTCAGGAAGTCCTATGCGTTCACGAATATTTAACCAAAGAAGAATATCTATAGGGAATACAAAATAATCAGAAGATGGGAAATCTGGAATATGATTTTTGTATTCATCTTCATCTGATTCTAAAATATGAAAACTAACCAGTTCATTTACTATTTCAGTTAGCAAGGTTTTATCTTTAGTATCCCAATATTGAATAGCTTTTTCATATACACCCATCTCCTTACGAAAATTTAAACGAGTGTAATCAAGTTCTATACCTTGCCATTTACAAAATATTGATAACATAAACCAAGGGTGTTTATATGCAGAATTCCATCCTTTATATTGTTTGCCATAAAGCATCTTTAATAACACATCTCCTAATTTTAATGCTATAGAATCCCAGCCTAAAAGCAATGCCTGAGCAAGATACTTAATCGCATTTATGAAAGAAATAGATTCTTTATATTGTTCAACTGTTGTTCCTAAAAAATAATCCCATGTAATAGACTCTATTGCAGAATATGTTGATAATGCTAATAAATTATGATCTAGTTTATTCTCTTTAAAAAACGAATAAATAAAATTCCAATGTTGCCAATTAGAAATTCTTTCTAATTTAAGACCAATAATAGCTCGACTTTTATTACCACTTATATAGCTATTTATATCTTCGTTAGAAGTGAAATAGAAATGTGTAAGCTTTTCTAGTTGATATTCCTTTTTTTTAAGTACATACTGTACCGCCTTCTCTATATTTTCCATATTTTATCTTTTGTTTTCTTTCATAGGTGTAAGATATAACACACAACAAACAACTACAAATATAGTAATTTGCTTTGATATATGCTCATCTTTTTTCATAAATCCTATTGCTTGTTTATATTTACTTCTGCATTTTATATTACAAAACATATGTAAATAATATTAAACAATAAAGATAGCTTTTTTCATATTCATCAACAAACTGTAAAAACTATTTCGGAAAATTACGCTTATTTTACACTCGCGTAAACACTTATGTAACCTTTGTTTATTGGAAATATTGTAAATTTGCAGCCAAAGGTTATAACCTCTTTAAATTTGACATTATAATAGTCTTATCCTTTAAGTTTTTAAATACCTTTCAATTTCACGAGGATAATTCTTCAAATAATCACATAACACGAGTAGCTTACAACTACTCTTCACATATAAAAATAAAAGCATATGAAAAAAGCAGTAATTACTATTTGTGCTTTAGGTTTAGTTCATTTAGGACTTTCAGCACAGAAAAATCAAGGAGTTGTCCCTTCATTAGTGGGGTGGAGTTATTATGGAGGTGATGAGTTTAATGGAACAACTATAAATAAAAGTTTATGGGGAATCTATGGTGATAAAACAAAACATTATAGTTATGAACTTTATGGTAATAACAAGAAACAAGGTAATGCTCAGATATATCGCGACCAAATGGTAACGGTAAATAATGGTTTTTTATCTATTCGTGCTACTCGTGAACCTATAAAGACAGGACTCCGCAGATACGAAGATGATCCAGCAAATACTGATTATAGTATAAAGATGCGAAACCCTATAAAACCTAAACATGGTTATACAAAATATGGTTGGTGGTCAGGTGCACTCTCTAGCAGAGATGCAGAGAATGGAGGCAACTATTATCCACTTTACTCTCGTATTGAGATAAAAGCCAAGATACCTTTCTCTATTGGTACTTGGATGGCATTGTGGCTTCGTCATTGCAATGGGTCTAGTACTTTTGAAATTGATTTGCAAGAATTCTTTGTACATGATGATGCAAGAACCTTTGCAAAAGATAATATTGATAAAAAACGACGCTATGTTCATCAATCCATACATGGTATAGATTATAATTTAGGTACAAGATACGATCAAGATAAAAAAAAGTATGTACTTAAAAACGGATATAATCATAATAATTATGGTGATAGAATAAAAGAAATAATATTTGACCCTTCAGAAGACTTCCATGTTTATGGGGCACAGATTGACCCTGAACCGGGTGATTCTTCTCGTAATATAGCTGTATCATTCCTTTTGGATGGTAGAGTAAGATCTGTTTTCATTACATCATACTATAAAACGTCTGATGAGGCAGTAGATTCTGCTGATATGAAGCCAATGAAAGATAAGTATCCATATCGATACAATGCTCTCTTGAGAAAAGAAAATTTCAAGAATGGTATTGATCGTGTGTGGGATGTTGCTATTACAGGACAAATAGGAGGAAAACCAGACGGAAAAGGTGGTGGCATACTTTATCCAGAAATGGATCCTCAGTATGGTGGAGATATAAATAAAGTGCCTAAGGACTATGTAATGGATATTGACTGGATGCGTGTTTATAAACGTGCAAATAAGCTGATTTGGATTGGTGCTCAGCCATTACCTGGTGATATGAAACAGACAAAAGCTAAAATAGAAATACCGACTAAACGATTGGGTAATCTTAAAATAGGAGACAAACTTATATTGGATATTGATACGCTCTCTTCATCTAAACATCGTAAAGTTGGACTATCTTCTATTGATATTTATAATAAGTATGGTAAGAGCATAACAACGCTAAAACCTCAACTATCAAGAAATGATGCGCAGGTAACATTCTTCATTACAGATAAAAATATGCTTGAAGAATTAAAAAAGGAGGGTTGTTATATAGAAGGTGAAAATATCCGTATATTCTCTTTAGCAAGCGAAAAAAAGGAAAGCAGTATATGGAATGGCTTTAAGCAAATAAATAAAGATAAAGTTATCATTCCTAAGGAGATGTTCGAAAGAGTATATCGTAACCAAATATTAGAATTTACTGTTCTTGATGTTGAATCGCAAGGTAAGATAATACTTCCACAAGTTAACAAGAGTATAAACCTATCAGCTGCACGTGATGAAAAGGAATACGTTATTGATTTAGACGCTGAGAGTGCTAAAACAATTAATAAGTATGGTTTGCAGATATCTGGAGAGGGATATTATTTAAGAAATGTAAGATTGATTGATAAAAAGACTGTTACTGGTATAACTGAAATCGATTCTCCTAAAGAAGATACAGATGAAATATATACAATTAGTGGTATGAAGGTAAAAGAGGCAAAAGAAAAAGGCGATTTGCGTCCAGGAGTTTATATTATTGATGGAAAGAAGGTTCTCGTGAAATAATGAATCCTTCAGAAAAAATAGTGTAAAATTATGAGTAAAAATAAAAGAGGGTGTGTCTAATATGACACACCCTCTTTTTTCTTTTGCTTTATATTTTTACAAATCACCTTTTAATTGCTTGAAAAATCTTTTTCGGTATTTCTTTCGAAATTAAGGCTATATTTTCCTTTTTACTTAGATTAAAGAGGTGATAATAGTGTGATAGTTTTATTGCTGTTTGTTCAATATAATACTTTAATCCAGACCTTACTTCCGTTGTTCGACCATATTTACCAAAGTTTCCTCTTTTATACACAACGCTTAAAATATATTTCTTTCTTTTATAGTCTTTTTGTGTTAATGTATAGGGAAAATAATTTTTAGATAATCCTAAATCGTCAACAAGAATAGTACCTATTGCTGTGAAAGCTTTTTGAAAATCTAAGTGTGATAAAATCTCAGTAAGCCTTTCTTTATCTATACTTCTCTCTTTATTCTGATCTTGTTCAGCCATAGCAGCAGTATAACATAACACTGCTATATCGCAAAATTGTCTTAGTCCCACACCTAATTCTATAAGATGGTGATAAAGATGTAAAAAAGTATAAGCGAGATTTAACGTTGGACTTAAAATCGGAACTTTCTTATTATCAATTAGAGTATAACTTAGGGGCTCTGTATTTATTAAGTTATCAAAGTATTGTTGGTTTTCAGAATTTGCAAACTTAAATAGTGTAAAGTGTAGTTCGAATAAAGTCTTATTGAATTGGAAACTATAATGCTGTTCAGATTCGTCTCGATCTAATTCTACTTTTAATTCCTTATGTAGTATGTTAATAAGTTTTTCCAAATCATTTGGAAAACAATAGAAGTCAATATCTCCACCTATTCGATGGAGTGGGTGAGGGTATAAATTTGCAATTGTTTGCCCTTTTACAATAAAAAACTTAATATCATGCTTTTCTAATAGCTCCGTGAGTAATATTAGGTTGCTATTAAGAAGTAGATTTGACTTCTTAATATTTTCTAACCTACCAAAAGCTGCCAAAGCTTCTTGCTGTGGTAGTTTTATGTTATTGTTGATGAGTGATGAAAAGACTAATCCACTAACAGTTTGCATACTCGCAATCCTCTGTAAGTCAGAAAAGTCCTTTTTATCTAAGGATGATAAGCTTAGAATCCCTCCCCATAACTCATTTTTAATTAATTCTTTTAGAAGCTTCTCCGCACTCATAAAGTTTCTTATTAGTAGAATAGAATTTTATTCAACAATAGACTCTCTTATTGATTCGATTATAAACTTGACATCTTCCTCACTTACCATAGGGCCTGATGGAAGACAAAGACCAATTTTAAATAGCTCTTCGCTAATACCATTTACATAAGCTGGACTATTCTTATAGACTGGTTGTAAGTGCATTGGTTTCCAAAGTGGGCGACTTTCTATACCTAATTTATCTAATGCTATTCGCATTGCTTCTACATTTGTGTTTGGCTCACAATTAGTATGAACAGCTCCAGTTGGATGAACAACACCAGCTGCTCCACCAACAGCACCAGCAATAGCTTCTTTATAAGCATTTGCTTGACCAACTACCTTTATATCTTTATCAATTGTTATGGTGTTAAGCCAGAAGTTAGAATCATAATTTTCGTCTGGATTCCCATGGAAGGTAATACCTTTCACATCTTTAAACCCTTCTTTGTATAGTCTAGCAATGAATTTGTGATGTGAAATGTGTTCATCGAGAACTGTCATTTGTCCACGTCCTATGCCTGCGCAAACATTACTTAGACGATAATTGTAGCCTATCTCTTCGTGTTGGTAGTATGGAAAAGCCTCGCGTGCCTGCGTTGCAAAAAACATAATACGATTCTTTGCTTCTTTATTTGGACAAATTAAGGCTCCTCCTCCTGATGTAGTAATCATTTTATTACCATTAAAGCTCATTACTCCATAATTGCCAAATGTGCCTACAACCTTTCCATTGTAACGACTACCCAAACCTTCTGCTGCATCTTCTATTAATGGAATATTATAGCGTTCGGCAATTTCCATAATTTCTTTTATTTTTGCAGGCATTCCATAGAGGTAAACAGCAATGATGGCTTTTGGTTTTTTACCTGTTTTTTCAATTCTATCCTTGATAGCTTCTTCAAGTAATACAGGGCACATATTCCATGTGTCAACTTCTGAGTCAACAAAAACAGGAGATGCACCAAGATAAGCTACAGGGTGTGAGCTTGCACAAAAAGTAAAACTCTGGCAAATTACCTCATCGCCAGCCTTAACACCCAAGTTAATCAGTGCCAAATGAATGGCAGCTGTACCCGAGCATAAAGCAACAACTTCTTTCTCTTCCAAATCATGATATCCGTTATGCCATAATTCATCTGGATTATTGTTGTGTGCTTGTATGTTTTGTGGATAAACTTCGTTGGAAAAATCTATATTATTAGGCTTAGATTTACAAAAACGGCTTAATTCTTCTTCAAATGCATTCACATTGGGCCCCAATGGTACAACCCAATTTGTATCAAATGCTTCCTGAACATATTTTTGCTCGTTACCACTCATGTGGGCGAGACATAGATATTTTCTTTCCATCTCTATAATTTATTTTGATCTATAAGCAGGGAAGAATGAAGTTGATACATCAAATGATGGATCTATTTTCTTCCTAAGCTCAATTAGATAAGAATATTTGTTTATATCATAACAATCTTTTGATATACTAAATCCAATATCTCCATTTTTATTAAAGGCTTTTTTAAACTTATATAAAGGATCTTCACCACTACCAACTCCTCCACCAAGATGTAATAATTTATACCCATGTTGAGCTCCATATTTTGCAGCTTCATACAAAATAAGATTAGTAGCATTAAGATTACGGAATTCCATAACACTGCCGGAAAGATGATAATGCATTCTTCCATTGCACATAAGTATAATACTCATTGCAATGATTTCTTCACCAAGTATTGCATAAAAGAACTCCCATTGTCCTTGTAAGTTCTCTGACATAGATTTATAGAACTTTGGTTTAAAATAATAATAATCATCAGCATTATCTTTATCCATAGTTGCATTGTATATAGAATAGAATTTCTCAAAGAGAGCTGTGTCATCACTATGTTTTACAACTACACCATTTTTAATAGCTTTTCTTATAGTAGCACGATCTTTACTCTTTATATTTTGAAAAATACCTTCTTCAGATGTACAATCAATATAAATGGTATTTCCTAAATCAATAACATTCGACCATCCTCTTAAATATTCTTGATTTTTTAGCCAAGGACTCCATCGTGTGAAAGTATTAATAATTTTTTGATTATGCATAAACGTTTCTACTTCTTTCCAAAAAATATCTATTTTTTCTTTTGAAGTATTTCCATCTAATATCCACCCTCCATACCCATACGGAGTGATTGCATCAAAAAACGTACCTTTATCGATATAACCTTGTGCCCATGTCTCATTTGATATATCTCTAAGCATGAAAGCACAAATTGCTCTTATTTCCTCTCCTTCATAGTAAATTAAAATTGGCTTTCCATCTCCATGTACTTCGAATGGAGCTAAATATCCACTAAGATAATATATATCATAATTAGGAAAGGAAAGAACTATTCTATCCCATTCCGTTCTATGCTCAAAGTCTATAATCTTCAGCATTTATCAAAATGAATTAAAAAGTTATATATAATATTTCCCATCTCATTTACGTCTTCACTGCTATACCTTCCGTCACAATGTATTGAAAGCATCCTGTTCGATATATCTTTAGAGCTATCCGAACAGTTTTCTGGTAAATTCCATAAGATTGCTGGGTAAATAAAATGCTTTATCAAGTTCAACCTAAATAAATCTCGCTGTTGAGTATTACGAAATAATAATAGTAAAGAAAAAGGAATACATTTATCAGAGCTTGGATAAAAAATACGAATGTCTTTGGTTATTAATATTTTTGAAAGTGTATGGATAAGCAACTGCCAATTCTGTAACTTCCTATTATGCCATTCATTAATATCAAACTTTTCTAAGAAAAGTTTATCAAGTATAGATATTCTACTGATAGGCAAATGGTCAAATCCCTCTTCTGTTTGTATATATTTTGCTCTGAAAGAGTCCTTTAGACTTGAATTGCATTCAGTTTCATTTATATTAAGATAGTGAGCTTTATCTTCCATTGCTTGCCATCTTATTCTTGCAAGTTGTTCGTTTTGATGAGAATTCTCTATTAAAGTTGATAATTTTGATAAATTATGAGAATTACTCCAAATCATTCCACCCCCTGCTAATGGAAGAGTTTTTCTCAATGAGGCTATACAAAAATCAGCTTTACTATTCTGACTCCATTCATCGAAAATATTGTGCGAATGGTCTTCAATCATTGGGATTGAGATATTAGAATAGTTTCGGTATTGTCTTAACCCAAAATAATTCATTCTAAGTAATACATCACCATCTATAAAAGATAGTTTTTCTACAAGATAAATTTCCTCATTTAAGGGGTTGTCAAAATATGTTTTAACTTCTATTTTACACCGATGTTGAATATATTCAATAATTTCCCAACAGAAATACTCTGGTATCCAAATTCTTTTCCATTTATAATGAATGATTAATAATTCTATGGCCTGTCTACCATCTGCTACAAATATGGCATTGGGATAATAAGTAAAAATGGTATTATCGTGTATTGCTGAAATATTCAAAGAATGAAAATCAGATCCAAACTCTTTCATGTTATTTCTCTTTCAGTTTTCGTAGTTTTTCACCGAATCCAAGATCGTCTACCAACTCATCTTGCACTTCTCCTTCTCCAATGCCATCTCGCTGTATAACGTTAAGAAAAGTTTTCCAAAGAATCTTAATATCAAGTTTAAGAGAAATATGGTCTACATACCATACATCATATTCAAATTTCTTACTATATTGTACAAAGTTTCTGCCATTAACTTGAGCCCATCCTGTTATACCTGGTCGCACCTCATGCCTTCTAATTTGTACTTCATCGTAACATTTCAAGAAATCTTCGTACAATGGACGTGGCCCTATTAAGGACATATCTCCTTTAAGTACATTATACAACTGGGGAAGTTCATCTAACGAAGTACTACGCACGAAACGTCCAACTTTTGTCAACCTCTGACCATCAGGCAATAAGTTTCCATTCTCATCTTTTTCATCGGTCATTGTTTTAAACTTAATCACCTTAAATACTCTATTATTCCAACCTGCCCTAGAGTGGAGAAAAAAGGCACCACCTCCCTTATTGGCAAAATGCAACCATATTGTAACTATTAATAGTAAAGGAGAAAAAATAACCAATGCTATAAATGAAGCTACAAAATCTATTAATCGCTTAAAGAAATGTTTATACATAATATTCTTTAACTAAGTGATTTATACATATCTAAAAGTGCTTCCCATACTTTTTCCTGTTCATACCTTTCTTGAATAAGCCTCCTGCTATTACTTGCCATAAGCTCAACATCAGATAAGTGTGTTAGCATCCAGTCCATAACAAAGAAAAGAGAATCTGAATCGCGAGGTGGAATAATTCTACCATTAACTCCTTCCTCTATGATTTCATTACTACCATTAATATTGGTAACGATTGAAGGTAACCCCATACTGCCTGCTTCAAGAACAACATTGGGAAAACCTTCCCTATAGGAAGGAAATACTAATGCATCTGCAGCTGCAAGATAAGGTCGTACATCTTTCTGATAATCAACAAACAGAACAGAACTATTATTTTTAAAGAAACTTTCATCTTCAGGCGATAAAGGATCTAACTTAGATTCAAAGTCTCCAACTAATAGTAATTTGGGATTTAGATGATAGTTTTTCTTAAGGAGGGATTGCATAGCTTTAGACAACTCTTTCATACCCTTATCATTAACTATTCGCCCGACAAATATGAAAACAAAATCATTAGCAGTAATATGTAATTCCTTACGTATTACATCCTTAATAGACTCTTCTTTTCTGATACTTAATCGCTTGTTTCCATTTTCCAATTCACAATTCTCATACAAGCTTTCCACGCTAAAGAATGATGTATCTTTACCATTTATATTACCATTCAAAATAACTTCTAATGGTTTATTAGTAATATGGTCATTCTTCAAAGTTTTTAAAACACCTTGTCCTTCTGGAATTACCTTAGTCGCACAAGCGCAAGTTATTCGTTCCATTGTTTGTAAGACAAACTTAAACTTTCCAGTAGCACCTTGATATCTTAGTCCTGTAACTGTATAAATACGATGTGGAACACGACAAATCCATGCTGCTACCATAGCCAATAATGACCCTTTTGGAGTATTGGCATGCACACACCATGGTTTCTCTTGTTTAAAGAAATTTATCAACCATCGTAATGCTATAATATCCTTTAATAAGGAAATAGGCCGTTCTATGGGAGCATCAACAACTCTAACTCCTTCTCGCTTTCTTACTTTTTGTAGGCGTCCGTCATCTTTTGCAACAGCAATAATATCAAAATATTGATTTAAATATTTTAGTTGTCCTATTAAAAGATCATCTAAACTTTCGCCAGCAGTGGTCAATCTTACTATTTTTTTCTTTTTATCCATAGCTATACTTATATCAATCTATTCAAAGTTACTAATTACTTTTTGATAGACTTGATTGTAGCCGTTTACCATTTTACTAATATCGAATTCTAATGCTCGATTATAACAGCGGTTGGCAACTTCATCATAATATTTATCACTTTCTGCTAATTGATTAATTTCATTAGCCAAAGCCTTGCCATCTTCATGTGGGAAAAGAATGCCATATCCCTTAGTAACTTCACGTAAACCATTTACATCTGAAGCAATAAAAGGCTTATGTGCACTCATACCTTCAACATTACTAAGACTTAATCCCTCCCAATGAGAAGACATAACGATAAAATCTGCTGCTCTCAGTACATTTGGAATATCAGTACGTAAGCCTAAAAATCTCACTCGTTCACATACGCCTAAAGACAAAGCTAATTGTTTTACTTCCTCCATCCGTTCACCTATACCAGCAAACCAGATCTCATATTTTTCTTTATCTAATAGGGTTAAAGCCCTAATAATAGTATCTTGATTCTTTTGTTTACGAAATCCTGCAACCATCAGAATAGCTTTACGATTTTCTTTTAATTCTAATAGTTCCTTACAAGGTACAGCTTCTGAAATAGCATTGACATCTATTCCGTTATTTATTGTAGTAATTGACTTGTACTTATTTGATGATTTGACAAGCCATTCCCCTCCCATATACTCTCTTAGTTTCTCTTCTGCTATCTTACTGATACATATTATATGATTATACCTGCTATACATCCAACTTTCTATTGGGCGATACCATTTCCAATTTCGTTTCCTATTAGACGTATTATGTTCTGTAGAAACAAGTTTTGGAGAATTAAACAAACTGGCGATTGCAACAAATAGCTGCGGTGAAGAATTATGCGTATGAACAATATCATAATTCTTCATTATCTTTACCAGTTTAAATATATAGAGCGGATTATAAACCCCATGACCTAATGTAAATATCTTTGTCTGTGGACACTCTTTCTTCAATCTCTGAGTCAATGGTGTCTCTGTGCCATTAAAGACACATAAATCCACCGTATTTCCTAAAGCTTGTAACCTTGGTATCAAATTAACGACCAACGTTTCAGCACCTCCCATATCCAAAGATGTTATGACTTGTAATATTCTCATTATCAGATGCGTTTATTCTACAATAATAATCCTGTTTTAATCGTATTCCAAATAAGAATACCACAATAAGTTTAAAAACTATTTGCTGTCACTTTTAACATTTCAACATAGGGAAGTGATATTCAACAGATTATGCTTTATTTTCGAATGACAGGAATGACAGCAAAGTTGAAGAATTTACGCAATAGTAATGATATCTTTGCTCCTGAGAAGATACATAATCATATATCATATTCTGTGTTAGTATGTTTGGAACCTAATTTATGACTAACTTTCCTATTTCATCTATATCCACAGATGTTGTGAATTATAGAATACTCATAACTATCTTTTATTTACACGTTTATCTTTCAAATGCATCAACCAACCTAAAGGTGCTACAGCATTCCATAGTCCAG
>NZ_JABZSJ010000072.1:0-11576 GCF_015262605.1 Prevotella aurantiaca
AGTCAAAGAACAAAGTATATTCTCTGCACGAACCAGATGTAGTTTGCATCAGCAAAGGTAAGGAACATAAGCAATATGAGTTTGGCAATAAAGTATCTATTCTTCGCTCATGGTCAGGACTTATTCTTGGTGCATGTTCTTTTAGGAATGAATATGATGGGCATACTATCGAAAAGGCGTTAGAACAAACCCAAAGAATGACAGGAAGGAAGGTTGATAAGTTAGCAGGAGATAGAGGGTATAGAGGTATAAAGCAGATTGGGCAGACAAAGATACTCATCCCTGACACTCCTAAAGCTAAAGACAGCTACTACCAAAAGAGAAAGAAACACAAACTATTTTGTAAACGAGCTGGTATAGAGCCAACGATAGGACATCTTAAAGCAGACCACCGATTATCTCGCAACTTTTATAAAGGTGTGAAAGGAGATGCTATCAATGTATTATTAGCTGCAGCAGCATATAACTTCAAAAGAGCTATGAGAGTTCTTTTGGACCTTATAAAAAGAATCAGCATAGAGCTTGTCAATACAAGCTTTATGCTGAAATATAGTTTTTAAGGAACGACTATGTAACACTTACTGTTGTGAAAAATATTTACAGCTTTATGGTTCGTTTTCTGTTTCTGAAATGAGGAATGGAAGGCTTACGGTGTAGGGAGCTAAAGAGTTCTTTCTACTGAGAAAAGCGAAACGGTGTGCTTTTCCGCATAAAGTATCAACAGGTATTGAATTACTTTAAAATGCTATTATAAAAAAGCAAGCACATCTTGAACTTCTCGGTTCTTGATGTGCTTGCTTCTATTATTTCTCTACGCCATCTGTTGTTAAGAGTATTTTCTTGCCGTCGTATTCGGCTTCAAAGTAGGGTGGTTCTTCTCTGAGCGAAATGCGGTCGTATTTAAAAGGTGTAACCAATGTTTCTTTTCCGTCAGGTAATACCAGTCCCAGTTTTCCGTCTAACTGTGCTATAATCGGCATTGTGCGCAAGTCATCGACATACACGTAGCACGTGCGGACAAACTCGTATTTCGGACTTAGTATGGTGTTTCCTTGATAATCTACGATGCCGAACTTGCCGTCTTTTTCGATTACTTGGTGGTATTGAATGTATGTTTCTTTCAATAAGTTCAGATAGTTTACCATCTTGCGCTTATCGTTCACCAATGTAACAAGGTATTCAAAGGTATCGGAATAGTTGGCAACCGACCGTACCAACACCATTTTCATGTCAAGTCCTTTCAGTGCCTTGCGGTTTAAGTCCAAGTAAAGTGCTATCGCTTTTTCTCTTTCTTCTAACGAGAGGTTCTCCAACGAATCTTCAAAACGCAGCATTTGCGCTTTCGAACCGCGCATACCTTTAATGTAACGGTGTATTTGTCTGCCCATTTCCTTGCAAGCGAAATGTCTAATCTGTCGTTCTTCAACAGGGTCAGCAAAGTTGTGTATGATGTTATTCTGCTTTTTCATATCTATCTCTCCTTATCATTATGTAAGTCAGACATTGCGTTTGTTCTCTCTTTATTCCTTATTATATATAACCGCAGTTATTTTATTTCGGAATCAACATAGTGCAAATATACGAGATTTTAAGGAAGATACCAAAAGTTTTTTGTATTTTTGTACGGCAAAAAAGATAGACTTACCCAAGCAGATGGATAAAAAGAATAAACAAGAAGACGGTTATATAGAAGTAAAAGGTGCCCGAGTAAACAACTTGGCGAATGTAAACGTGAAGATTCCACGTGGGAAATTCGTCATTATAGCTGGTGTTTCAGGTTCCGGTAAGTCGTCGTTGGCTTTCGATACGCTTTATGCGGAAGGGCAGCGCAGGTATGTTGAGAGCTTGTCGGCATACGCCCGTCAGTTCTTAGGCAGAATGGCAAAGCCCGAAGTAGACTTTATAAAAGGACTTCCACCTGCCATTGCAATAGAACAAAAGGTTATATCACGTAACCCTCGTTCTACGGTCGGTACCTCGACAGAGATATACGAATATCTGCGATTGCTTTATGCACGAATAGGCAGAACCATTAATCCTGCGACGGGAGAAGAGGTGAAACGACACACCGTGGAAGATGTTATACAGAAAGTGCAAAGCTATTCTGCTGGTACAAAGTTCTGTATTCTTGCCCCTTTGCACGTTCGTGAGGGTAGGAGTATTACGGCGCAGCTTGAGATGGAAGTACAAGAAGGCTATGCGCGCATTTATGTAGATGGCGAGATTGTGCGCATTGAAGATTGGATAGAAGCGCACGACAAGAAGGACATAGAAGGGGTAGAAAGCATTTATCTTGTTATCGACCGCCTTTCGGTTGATGATAGCAAGGAAGCAATCTCGCGCCTTATCGACTCTTGCGAAACTGCTTTCTTCGAAGGCGATGGTATGTTGAGGCTGATGTTCTTCCCATCGAAACTCTCTTACGACTTTTCTACGCGCTTTGAGGCTGACGGTATTAAGTTTGAAGATCCTAACGACAATATGTTTTCGTTCAATTCTCCGCTGGGAGCTTGTCCTACTTGCGAAGGCTTTGGACGTATTATGGGCATCGACGAACGTTTGGTAATACCTAACAGTTCACTTTCTGTTTACGAGGGTTGTGTGCAATGTTGGCATGGCGAGAAGATGAAGGTGTGGCACGATGAGTTTTGCCGTCGGGCTGCAAAGGATAATTTTCCTATTTTCAAGCCTTATTTTGAACTGTCGCAAACAGAGAAAGACCAACTGTGGCATGGACTGCCAAGCGAAGCCGTCAATCCGCTTTCCGACCGTATCTGTATAGATTCTTTTTTCCAAATGGTGAAAGACAATCAATATAAGATACAGTATCGTGTCCTCTTGAGCCGATACAGAGGAAAGACTATCTGCCCCGATTGCCACGGACGGCGATTGAAAAAGGAAGCTACTTGGGTGAAAATAGCTGGAAAGGCTATCACCGACTTGGTGGAAATGCCAATTATAAACTTGAAGGAATGGTTCGATAATATAGAGCTGACAGAGCAAGAGAGAAACATTAGTAAACGATTGATGTTGGAAATAACCAACCGTATTCAGTTTCTTGTAGATGTCGGACTTGGCTATCTTACATTGAATCGCCAATCAAACAGTCTCAGTGGTGGCGAAAGTCAGCGTATCAATCTTACAACATCGTTAGGTTCGTCGTTGGTAGGCTCGCTTTACATCTTGGACGAACCAAGTATCGGGTTGCATAGTCGCGACACCGACCGTCTTATCCACGTCTTGAAAGAGTTGCAAGCCATCGGAAATACTGTAATTGTGGTGGAACACGACGAAGAGTTAATACGCTCGGCAGACTATCTTATTGATGTCGGTCCAGATGCAGGACGATTGGGTGGGCATATAGTATATAATGGTGTTGTGCCCGAAATCAACGATGCAAATAAAGCAGACTTGTTGAAAGCACACGCCGATTCGTACACGATAAAATATCTTACCGCTGCAGAAACCATTGAAGTGCCGCAGAGTCGTCGCCCTTGGAATCTTTCTGTTGAAATAAAAGGTTGCCGAATGAACAACCTGAAAGGGTTAGATGCCAAAATACCGCTCAACGTCTTTACAGTTGTAACAGGCGTCAGTGGAAGCGGAAAGTCGTCGCTAATAAAGGGAACACTCTATCCCGCATTGAAGCGTCGCCTTGATGAAGTAACCGATTTGCCTGGTGAATATGCTTCACTTACAGGTGATTTGGAGCAGATAGCGCACGTGGAATTTGTAGACCAAAACCCAATTGGGAAGAGTTCGCGCTCTAATCCTGCAACCTATGTGAAGGCATACGACGAAATCAGAAAGCTGTTTTCAGAGCAGCAACTTTCAAAACAAATGGGCTATACTCCCCAGTTCTTCTCGTTTAATGCAGATGGTGGACGGTGCGAAGAGTGTAAGGGCGCAGGAGTAATTACCATCGAAATGCAGTTTATGGCAGACTTGGTTTTGGAATGTGAAGAATGCCATGGCAAACGCTTTAAGCGAGAAATCCTTGATGTTGCCTTTGCTGGGAAAAACATTAACGACGTGTTGGATATGACGGTTTCCGAAGCAATACAGTTTTTTACCGCCAATAAGCAGAAAACAATCGTTACTCGCTTACAGCCATTGGAAGATGTAGGGTTGGGCTATATTAAGTTAGGGCAAAGTTCTTCTACACTTTCGGGCGGTGAAAACCAACGTGTAAAACTTGCTTATTTTATAGGTAAGGAACGACAGGAACCGTCGTTATTCATCTTTGACGAGCCAACCACAGGTTTACATTTCCACGATATAAAACGTTTACTGAAAGCTTTCGATGCACTCATACAGAGGGGACATTCGGTGCTTGTTATTGAACACAACCTTGATGTAATAAAGTGTGCAGATTATATCATTGATATTGGACCAGACGGAGGTGATAATGGTGGTAAACTCATTGCAAGTGGTACACCTGAAGAGATAGTGCATAATAAAAATAGTTTGACGGGTAAATATCTTGCAGAAAAGTTTAAGTAAGAAAATGAATGATTGCTGCTAAATCTATAATAAGTTTAATTTTTCTAACATAAAATTTATATGTTAGAATAGAATTTTAGAGAAATAGGAGTATTTCTAAAACAGAGATGAATGATTGATATAAAGCTATTTCTCGGAAGATAGCATGATGAGTTAATAAACATTAAAGCCGCATTAAGATGATTAAAAAGCTTATTTTTCTAAATAAAATTATTATCTTTGCATATCAAAGATATCATGCGTATGATTAAGAAAATATATACTTTTTTGTTAGCTACAACTCTTTTAGGTTTTGCATTGCCAACAACAGTTAAGGCTCATACCTCATTGGAAATGATAGAACAAGATGTTCATACTGTTTCTATTTCTGTTTATGGTTCTGTTCTTCGTATTGAAGGAGCAAACGATGAAATGTTGCAGATTTATAATGTGACAGGTGTTTGTGTTATGAGCATGAGAATAGATGGACAAGATAAACGTTACAATCTTAATTTGCCAAAAGGCTGTTACATTATAAAGGTTGGGAAAGTAGTTCGTAAAATTTCAATACGTTAATTTTACTTATTTGTTGATCAATTTGCTTCTGTGTTGTGCGACAGATAGAAGAAACTGAACTCCTTAAAGCATTAGCAGAGCCTAAAACACGTAATAAGGCATTTGCCTTATTGATAAATATATATAGTAAGACTTTGTATTGGAAAATACGAAGCTACATTTTATCGCATGACGATACTGATGATGTTTTGCAAAATACTTTCTTAAAAGCGTGGAAAAACATAGAAAGCTTTGAAGGAAAATCGAAGATATCTACATGGTTGTATCGTATAGCTATTAATGAATCTTTAGACTATTTGAGAAATAAAAAAAGAATAGATACTTTAAGTTCTGATAATGTCAATAATAACATAGCTAACAATCTTTTAGCAGATAATTATTTTGATGGAGATAGAGGACAAGCTATTTTACAGGAAGCTATCTCTTCTTTGCCAGAAGTTCAGCGTACAGTTTTTATTATGAAATATTACGATGAATTAAAGTATCCGGAGATTCATGAAATTCTTGGTACAAGTGAAGGAGCTTTGAAGGCATCGTACCATATTGCAGTAAAGAAAATATCGCAATATATTAAAGCTCACGAATAAGATTTTAAATTTGAGTTAAACGAAAGTGAATCATCTGCGTCAAACTATCAAAAAACAAAACATTAGCAAGTAAATATTAATTGTGATGGAATTAGAAAAGGAATTACTTTCAAAATTTGGGAACAGGCGGCCTTTTAAGTTGCCTGATGGTTATTTTGATAGTTTGGAAATGCGAGTTATGTCGCAAATTGCATCAGAGAATACAAAAAAATCGATTGAAAAGCAATGTAGTCATAAGAATGGAGCTATCTTTTACAAGCGCTTACGCCCATTGATGATTGCAGCCTCTTTTGTTGGAATAATGCTTATTGGTGCAGTAGCAATGCATTTCTTTAAAAATGAAAGAAACGAGGCAACAGCACAAAGAAACAATGTTTTGACCCAAACTACGATTTCAACAACAAAAGAAAACTCTGACAATACAGAATATTTAGAAGAAGCCGCAGAATACATGATGCTTGATAACGATGATGTATATGCTTATTTGGCTGATAATTAAATGAAAGTGTATACTTTATAGCTTATTGATAATGAAAAGGACACAAATAATTATTATAGCTTTTGTTAGTGCTATTAGTTTGTTGGCACAAAATAAGTTTAACCCTGAGAAGTTTAAAGCCGAACTGCATCAATATATTGTAACATCAGCAAATTTAACAGAAAAAGAATCTACAAAGCTTTTGCCGATTTACGATGAGATGATTTCAAAGCAACGAACACTCCACAAGCAATTACGGAAATTACAAAGCAGCACTCCGCAAAATAATAAAAGTGCAAAGAATACGATATTAGAAATTGATGATTTGCATATGCAGATTAAACAAATAGAAAAAAAATATCATATAAAGATGTTAGAAGTAATTTCTGCAGTAAAACTCAATGAAGTCTTAAAGGCTGAAAGACGCTTTCATAAACAATCTTTTAGTAATGCAGCACGGCAAAGGTAAGTCAGTCTTATAAATAGAATTAAAGAATTACTAACCCATTAGAATTAATACATAATTTACAATGAAATTATATCGTTTGCAATTTGTAAAAGTAGCTTTTATCTTGTTTTTACTTTTTACAAGTAGTTATTCTTTTTCTGCAACCCTTCCTAAGAAACATCAGTTTAGGGGAGCGTGGATTCAATGTGTCAATGGACAATTCCAAGGCATTGGAACTATACAAATGCAACAAACACTCATTTCGCAGCTTAATAAGCTACAGCAGATGGGTGTCAATGCTATTATATTTCAAGTTCGTGCCGAGTGTGATGCGCTTTATCCCAGCAAATATGAACCATGGAGTAAGTTCTTGACAGGAAGGCAAGGTGCAGCGCCAACTCCTTATTGGGATCCTTTACAGTGGATGATAGAGCAGTGTCATAGTCGTGGAATGGAACTTCATGCATGGATAAATCCTTATCGTGCAAAAACAAAGAATACAACGCAACTTGCTTCAAACCATATTGCAGTTCAACATCCTGAAAGGGTTTTTGATTATGATGGGCTTAAAATACTCAATCCAGGTATTCCTGAAAATAGAAATTACATTTGTAATATTGTAACAGATATTTTACAACGTTATGATGTAGATGGTTTGCATATAGACGATTATTTCTATCCTTACCCCGCTGAAGGACAGCGTATTCCTGATTTAAAAGAATTCAGTCTTTATGGTGGAGGCTTCGGTCGTATTCAAGATTGGCGTCGCGATAATGTTGATATGTTTATTAAGCAACTCTGCGAAACTATTCACAGAGTTAAACCTTGGGTAAAGTTTGGTGTTTCGCCTTTTGGAATTTATAGAAATGAAAAGAGTGCCCCAAACATTGGTAGTAAGACTAATGGATTGCAAAACTATGATGACCTTTACGCAGATGTATTGAAATGGGTAAACAATGGTTGGGTGGACTACTGCGTTCCACAGATATATTGGGAAATAGGTAATAAGGCAGCCGATTACAAAGAACTCATAACATGGTGGAATCGCTATGCAGCAAATCGTCCATTATATATTGGAGAAGATGTGTTACGTACGGTTAAAGCAGCAGACCCACAAAATCCAAGTTCGCATCAGTTACCAGCAAAGCATCGTTTACACGAAATGTCTACGAATGTCAAAGGTACAGTTTTATGGTATGCTGCATCGGTAGTTGAAAATCCAGGCAATTATGCTAAGGTACTTCAGACTAATTATTGGCGTTATCCAGCTTTACAACCTTTGATGCCTTTTATTGATGATGAAGCTCCTAAAAAACCACGTTCATTGAAAGTAAGTTGGTCTGATGATGGCTGTATTTTACATTGGAAAGCCCCTAAGGGAAGTGGTTGGAAAGATGAAGCACATAAGTATGTTATTTATAAGTTTGGGCCAGGAGAAGATATTGATTTAGACAACCCTGCAAAAATTGTAGCAATCACTTATCAAACAGCATTAAAACTCAAGTTAAATGATGGTGAAACAAAATATACTTATGTTGTAACCGCACTTGATCGCATGAGTAATGAAAGTGCAGGTAAGAAAAAGAAAGTAAAGTTGTAATTATGAAGCGCTGATTTTAAGTTTATTCACTTTTCTCCTTGCAATTTTCAAAGAAAAAACTTATATTTGCAGCTGAATAAAAACAATCGCTCAGACCAAATTAGATTATAATGATGATAGCACTAACGAGGTTACTTTTAGCAAGGTTACATGTTCCTTCTCGGAACAAAAAAATATGTATGCCTCGTACGCTTGTCAATATGTGCTCTCATTTATTTGAAGGACTTCTTAGGCGCTTGAATAGCTCTCATGCTATTTGTCCTATGTTTGACCAAATATATTTACTGAAGGCTCCGCCTATATCTCTGTCAAAGGAGGTAGAGGTGGAGCCTTTTGCATAATATTGAGTATTTCGATGACAATTTGATATTTGAGAAACATCTAGATAAAAAGGAACTGAACAAGATATATTTAACACAAAATTTTAGAGACATAGTTAACAATTAATAACCAAAACGCTCCGGTCTCGGCAATGCGTTCTCTCTCTAATAGAGAGAGTCATGGAGAGACACCAAAACAATGAAGAACAACCTATTTAAGAAGACGTATCCAGTACTCGTCATGCTGTTTGTTGCATTGTTTGCTTTATCTCAGCAGGCAAATGCACAAAGTAAAGAAGCCTATGTGCAAAAAGACCTTGATAGCAAGGTTATGACTTTCTATTACGATGATCAGAAAGCAAACCGAAAAGGAATTATTTATGACATTAATGCTAAGCAGACATTAGAAAGTGGTGCTGAGATTCCTGTTTGGGCAGGAAATTCGCAGAACGAAGAAAAGACTACTACTACAGCTGTTTTCGATGCTTCGTTCAAGGACTATCAGCCAACAAACACAAGCTACTGGTTTGGCCACTATTTAGTTCTGAAAGTAATTAAGGGAATGGAAAATCTTAATACGTCAGAGGTAACTAATATGTCGCATATGTTCTACCATTGCGATGCTCTACCTGCAGTAGATCTTTCACATTTTAATACAGCGAAGGTTACAGATATGAACTCAATGTTCTCTGAATGTGCTTCGCTTACTTCGCTCAACGTTTCTAAGTTCAATACAGAAAATGTAACTGATATGAATTCTATGTTTAATTTCTGTGCAGGACTTAATTCTCTTGACCTTTCTAATTTTAACACAGCAAAAGTAACAGATATGCGCGCAATGTTCTTCTGCTGTACTACACTAACCTCGCTTAATATTTCAAACTTCAATACAGAGAATGTAACCGATATGGGTGTAATGTTTTTCTATTGTAAAGCATTTACCTCTCTCAATCTTTCAAATTTCAAAACAGGAAAAGTTACTAACATGAAGGGAATGTTTTCTGGTTTAGGTGCGCTTAAATCGCTTGATATTTCAAACTTCAATACTGAGAACGTAACGAATATGAATGGTATGTTTGCAAGTTGTATCGTTCTTCCTTCGCTCGATCTCTCTCATTTCAACACTGCGAAAGTAGAAGATATGAACGGAATGTTCGCAAACTGCTCAGCTCTTACCACTCTAGACCTTTCTAAATTCAATACAGGAAATGTAACTGATATGACTTCTATGTTCTCTTCATGTTCTGAACTCGTTTCACTTGATGTTTCTAATTTTAACACAGAGAAGGTTGTAACTATGTATGGTATGTTTGCAAACTGTAAAGCTCTTACTACTCTAGACCTTTTAAGCTTTAATACTCCTGAAGTAACTACATTCAAAGGAATGTTCTCTGGTTGTACTGCTCTTACAACTTTAAATATTGCAAACTTCAAAACATCAAAAGCTACAGATATGTACGGAATGTTCTTCTCTTGCGAATCCCTTCCTACGCTCAATCTTTCACACTTTGATACTGAGAATGTAACTGATATGTACGGAATGTTTGCATATTGCAAAGCTCTTAATTCGCTTAAAATTCAAAGTTTCAATACTAAGAACGTAACTAATATGTCGTTTATGTTCTTCTATTGTACTTCGCTTCCTTCAGTAGACCTTACGGGTTTCAATACAGCAAAAGTAACTGATATGGGTGCGATGTTTAAGTATTGTATGTTAATGGAAACCATTGATGTTTCTAAATTCAATACAGAAAATGTGACTAATATGCGCGGAATGTTTTCTGGTTGTAGAAAGATCACCACACTCGACCTTTCAAACTTCAATACCGATAACGTAACCAATACGAACACAATGTTCTTCTCTTGCGACGCCATTACCTCGCTTGACCTTTCAAACTTCAAGTTGGACAAGGTAACTGATATGGCTTCAATGTTCTTTGGTTGTGAAGAAATGACAACAATCTATTGCGACTACACATGGAATTGTGGACAATCAGAAAGTATGTTTGGCTATTGCAATAAACTTAAAGGTGCCGTAGCATACAATGAATATAAAGTAGATGTTAAAATGGCAAATCCGGATACAGGATATTTCACAAAGAAAAATTCTACTGGAATTGCTAAACCAAATACAGCTACAGATTCGCAAGTTGTAGCAATCTATTCTCTTGATGGTAAGAAACTTTCAGAGTTGCAAAAAGGTGTAAATATCGTACACATGAGCGACGGAACAACACAAAAGATATTACAATAAAATAACCGAAAATGATAAGATAAGCCGCCTTAGCTAAATGCAAAGACGGCTTTTGTTTTGCTACAAATTAAAATATTGAAAGGAAATGTTTTAGTTCAGTAAACGATTAAACTTTTGTAATTTCTTATATCTGTTTTGATAGTTTATTTTTACTAAAACCATATATCTTTCTTCTTTAAATGTTCCATGATTTTAAATTAAAAGTTCGATGATTTTACTTAAAAAGTTCCATCGTTTCATGTAAAAACCACTATAATTCGATTTTAAGTATAATTTCAGATGTCATAAAAAACATTGTATGTTTCATAAACAAAAATCTTTTCATTAACTTTGTAACATATATTGGTGTGAAAACTTCTGCTGAGATGAGGAGCAAATCACACTCTAAGTATCTAAACAAACTAAAATCTATTATTATGGACTATTCATTGAATAAACGCAAAATGAGTGTAGGTAAATTTAAAGGTAAGGAAATGTTTGTGGCAAGTGCAGTTTGTCAGAAACAACACATCTCTTTTGAACAACTTTGTGAGCGAATGACAGCAGATTCTACTATTGGAGAAGCAGATATTGCTGCTGTTTTCTACAAGTTTCGTAATGTGCTCAACGAGTTTTGTTCACAAGGATATATTGTTAATGCTGGTCCACTAGGCAAGTTCCGTCCAACCTTCTTATCAAAAGTAGTGGAGAAGGAAGAAGATTTTAAACCAACGGAATGTATTACTAAGACGCAAATTCTATTTACACCTACAGCAAAATTCAGAGAATTAAAGAACGTGGCGTAATGGACATTTGGTAGGCTGAAAAGCTCACGGATTTTAGTAATGGACA
>NZ_JABZSJ010000013.1:0-46738 GCF_015262605.1 Prevotella aurantiaca
AAATAATTTACAGGATAATATACTATGAATCAGAGGAATATTAGGTTTTTAAGGGAGGACTATTTAGTTATGTTCCTTAGTTTTCTTTCTCTTCGTAAATCAAGTTATTAGCGCCACTGGTAATATTCAGAGCCTCTGGATGGTCGTTTACAAAGCTTTCTATATGACGAATACGCTTTTCTTCGAATATTTCGTCCACAGCAATGAGGATTCCAGTTTCCTCTACATCGCCAAAACCATTATTAATACCCGTTCCGAAGAGTTTCATTGTTGGAGAAAGATTCATATAAGCATTCACTAATGGTGGAATATTGTATCCTAACTTGCGAATCTCTCTATTTAAAATACGATAGTTTTCTTTAAATGAAGCAGCATTGAACAACGACTCAAACTCAGAAGCTGGAGTATCAATTTTAAGCGGTTTAATCGGTATAATCAAGTTTTCCTTATCATCAAAGAACTTCTTAAGAAAATAAAGGATCATATCACGGCCACGACGAATATACGAAGGATACATTGTTACCTTACCAAAGAAGTATTTGCAGCTTGGATTTAACACTGTGAGAGCACCCAAACCATCCCAAAGATTATCCAACGCAAATATGCTTTTTGAGTTTTCACGAACATTTTGGTATCCCAAAGATACAAATGAACGTCCTAACTCAACGGTATAGGGTGCATATTCCTTCAAGAACTTATCAGAGAAATGGAACATATGACTTGTGGCCAATATAGGTTGTCCATTGCTACCTAACTTCCAATCGTCGCCAAACACATAACGATAGCCTCCTATAATCTCTTCACTATCAGGATTCCAAACTATCAACTGCTTGCAACAATTTGGCATAAGGTCGAACTCATCAATATCCTTTGCCTTTCCCGTGCCACCACCTGCGCTGCGAAAAGCCTCCTCGCGCAGTCGTCCAATCTCATCCATCAAATGCGGAGCCTCATTTGCTGAGAATACATAGATATCATTATGACTCTTATTTGTACCTCTCAGCAACCTATCGGGAGTAAGTTCGCTTCTTAAAAGTTCTTTACTGACTGGTTGAATTATCTCTTCTTCCTTCATATTATAGCTTTTTGTCGCATCGCATTGTTTCGCATTACCTCATAAATCTAAGACTTTCTAAAGTTCATACACCTTATTTTGGACGAATTCAGCCCATTCCATCGGTGTTTTACTATTATCAAATGTCTGCCACGGAATAGGTTTTCCAAAGCTAACACGAAAGGTTTTACCAACATTCTTGTACATTTCATCAACTAAGAAGAACATCGCAAGATTTACTTTCTTCATATATTTATCGCTGAAATGGGCAATTCTGTAAAACCATTCCGAATTTTGCCCGCTGAAATGAATGGGAACAACATCACGTTGATACTCCACACTCTTCGTAATAAAAGTCTTTTTCCAAGCTAAATCGCGAATTATTCCATTTTGCTTTCTGCTATTCAAACCTGCAGGAAACATCAGCATATGGTTATCACTGCTAAATCCTGCCTCCACCATACGGGGAAAATCTCGACTCTGTTTACCAGTTTTGTTAATTCCAATGCTTACAGGCGCTAAACCTGGTAAGTTCAACAACAAGTCGTTTACAAGATAACGAAACTTTCCATCATAATGTTTGCCTATGATGGAACCTAACGCAACACCATCTTGACCGCCGAGTGGGTGATTAGAAACAAATGTGTAAAGTTTACCATCGTTTTTATCTGGCAAGTTTTCCAAGCCCTCTATCTCAAGTGTCATACGCAGATACTTGACACATTCAGAGAGCCATTCCGTTCCTGTTTTATCACGACTTTCCCACAAGAACTTGTTAACCTCATCTTCGTGAATAATACTTCTAATCCAATTAATCACAAAACGAGGGACAAACTTTGTTTTCAAGCCCATCTTACCGTACAGTATCCTTTGGATATCAATGGTCTTCTCCATGTTGCTTTGTGCTATTTCGTTCTAATTTTTCCAAGTTCTCAAATTAGAGTGCAAATGTAATTAAAGCTTTTGAAATATTCAACTGTTTTATAAAAAAATTGCTCAATTATTGTCGTTTTACATACGGAAGATAGCAAAAAAAAATCTTTGTCACTCCTCCTCACCCTCCCATCTTACGTTAAATATATTAAAAAAGCAAGAAGAATGCAAACTTTGTGGAGAAAAGAGGTGAAATGTGGGGAATTTTCCTTAACTTTGAAGCGAAATTTCAATTATAAAAAAGAAGTACGCATGCGATTTTTAGGAAGCATAGAAGCCAAGACTGACGTTAAAGGAAGGGCCTTTTTCCCTGCCACATTCCGCAAGATATTAAATACATCTGGCGAGGAATCACTTATCATGAAAAAGGATGTTTTCCAACCTTGCTTGGTTATTTACCCTTTATTTGTGTGGAACAAAATGCTTGATAATCTTCGCAATCATCTCAATCGATGGAATAAACGTGACCAAATGGTCTATCGACAGTTTGTTTCAGACGTCGAAACCATAGTACTCGATGGAAATGGACGTTTCTTAATACCAAAGCGATACTTAAAGATGGCTAACATTGACCAGCAAATAAAGTTTATTGGTATGGACGATTGCATTGAGATTTGGAACAACGAGAACGAGGACGCATATCTTGACCCAGACGACTTCAGTGAAACACTAGAGGCTATAATGGGAAAATCAGGAGATACGAAAGCACTCACCACAGACATATAACCCAGGTAGAAGTTATGGTTAAAACCGTAGAAACATATCATGTTCCGGTATTACTTCGCGAGAGTGTAGATGGCTTGAACATTGACCCCAACGGAATTTATGTAGACGTTACCTTTGGTGGTGGCGGACATAGCAAAGAGATTTTTTCACGTCTCAGTAATAAAGGGCACTTATATAGTTTTGACCAAGATGCCGATGCAGAACAAAACATATATGAATTTGGCACCAATGGAAACAAACTGAAGAACTTTACGTTCGTACGTTCTAACTTCAGATACTTATTGAATTGGATGCGTTACTATGGTGTAGAGCAAATTGACGGACTATTAGGTGATTTAGGAGTAAGCAGTCATCATTTCGATGATGAACAAAGAGGATTCTCTTTTCGCTTCGATGCTCCGCTTGATATGCGTATGAATAAACGAGCAGGTAAAACTGCTGCGGCTATTTTACATGAATATGACGAAGAGCAACTTGCTAATATATTCTATCTTTACGGAGAATTAAAGAACTCGCGCAAAATTGCCGCTGCCATTGTTAATAGCAGAGCCAAGGCGCCGATACTTACAACGAAAGGCTTTCAAAATGTAGTAGAGTCACTTTTCAAGCGAGAACGCGAGAAAAAAGAAATGGCAAAGCTTTTTCAAGCTCTACGCATAGAAGTAAATCAAGAGATGGCTGCGCTAAAAGAATTACTAAATAGTGCTTCTAAAATATTGAAGCCAGGTGGTAGGCTATCTATAATTACTTACCATTCTTTAGAAGACCGAATCGTCAAGAATATAATGAAATCAGGTAATATTGAAGGAAAAGTTGAACAAGACTTCTTTGGACGAATCAATTCCCCTTTTAAGTTGATAAACAACAAGGTAATTGTACCAAACAGCAACGAACAGGAAAACAATCCAAGAAGTCGCAGCGCAAAACTTAGAATAGCAGAAAAGAAATAAATGGACGACAAGCTTACAGAAAACGAAGAAGTACATGAAGTAGTAGCGAAACCCATTTTCAATGTAAGGGAACGTGAAATTAAGGAGACTGGAGAGATAGCTAGCTTATCAGATCAGTCTACTGATTCTGTAGCTATGGGCGGTACAGAGGTAGAATTAGAAGTAGAAAAGCCTCAGTTTACTAAAAACATACAAGACTCTAAACAAAGAAAGGAAGAAGGAAAGGAGGAAAAAAATAATAAACGACATGTAGAAGAAGCAAGTACAATTGAACAAACAGAAGAAGAACAGGCACTGAGAAATGCAATTGAAGAACAAGCGCGAGAAGATGAACAACCATTTTCAAGCAACTTCACATTAAAGAAAATACTCGGAGGAGATATTTTCTCAGCACATTTTTTGAGAAACAACGTTGGGCTTATTCTACTCATCGTAGGCTTCATTATTATATATATATCGAATCGTTATAGTGTTCAAAAAGACTTGATTGAAATTGATAAACTTGAAACAGAACTATCAGATGCAAAATACAGAGCTTTATCAAGCAGCAGTCAACTAACTGAACGCTCAAGAGAAAGCCACGTATTAGAAATTCTGAAAACAAATAAAGATAGTGTATTAAAGATTTCTTCACGTCCTCCTTTCATCATCAATCTGCCGTCTAAATAAGAATTATGAGTAAATTCAATAGTAAAAATATCATGCCGCGCTATTCGCTCATAGCGCTTATTATGAGCCTTATAGCTATTGCTGTCGTTGCGAAATCGGCTTATATAATGATTGCGCAAAAGGATTATTGGTTGGAGGTTGCTGCAAAACAAAAAAAAGATAATGTCCCTATCCTACCTGCACGTGGCAATATTCTAAGCTCAGATGGTGAACTAATGGCAAGTTCGTTACCCGAGTTTAAGGTTTATATAGATTTCAAAACGCTCAAGGAAACAGGTAAAGATACAGCTTTTATTGATAGTATTGACTACATCTGCAAAGGGTTAAATGAGCTATTCCCCGAAAAAACAGCAGGTGAATTTAAACGATACTTATTAAATGGATTAAAAGAAGAGAAACGTCATTTCCCAATTTGGAAGAACCGCATAGACTACAATACATATAAAGAGGTAAAGAAACTGCCGATTTTCAAATATGCCAAATTTAAGAGTGGCTTCCATGAAGAAGAGTTTAACGCGCGCCGCCGTCCGTTCGGTTCTCTAGCACAACGCACCGTTGGCGATTTATATGGTGCTAAAGACGTTGCTCGATGTGGCTTAGAATTGTCATTTGATAGCATTTTGCGAGGCACAAATGGTATTGAGAATCGCCGAAAAATCCGCGATAAATATCTCAGCATTACCGAAATACCTCCTATTGATGGTTCCGATATCGTTACAACAATAGATGTTAGTATGCAAGACCTTGCCGAAAGAGCCTTACTTGAAGAATTGCAAGAGATCAATGGCAACGTTGGCGTGGCCATTGTTATGGAAGTTACAACAGGAGATATTAAAGCTATTGTAAACCTTGACAAGTGCGAAGACGGTCAATATCGCGAAATAAAGAACCATGCGGTAAGTGATTTACTCGAACCAGGTTCTGTTTTCAAGACAGCATCTATGATGGTTGCACTCGATGACAATGTTGTTGACACTATGTATACCATTGCCACAGGTGGTGGTGTATGGAATATGTATGGCCGAGATATGAAGGATCATAACTGGCGACGTGGAGGTTACGGAAACCTAACATTACCTTGGTGTCTCAAATATAGTTCGAATATTGGCATTAGTCGCATTGTTGACAACTTCTATCACAAGAATCCAGAAAAGTTTGTCCAAGGAATCTACAACTTAGGTTTAGCCGATGACCTTCAAATCCCTATCACAGGTTATTCTCCTGCGAAGATTCGTATGCCTAAAAGAAACAAGAGAGGTCAATATACAAACTGGAGTAATACTGCTTTAGCATGGATGAGTATTGGTTACGAGACACAAGTACCACCTATTTCAACATTAACATTTTACAATGCAATTGCAAATGGTGGAAAAATGATGCGACCACGCTTTGTTAAGAAGATTGTAAAGAATGGAACTGTATTAGCAGAATACCCTCCTATTGTCCAACGTGAGCAGATTGCAAAAGAGTCCACCATAACTCAGATGCGACGCATTCTTACAGAAGTAGTATCAGAAGGATTAGGGAAAAAAGCTGGTTCTGATAAATTTTTAGTTGCAGGTAAGACAGGTACAGCTCAGATGTCAAAAGGTGTTGCTGGTTATAAAACAGGCGTTACAGACTATTTATTGAGCTTTGCAGGCTTCTTCCCTGCCGACGCGCCAAGATATAGCTGTATTGTCTGTATACAAAAATCTGGATTACCAGCATCAGGTGGTGGCATGAGTGGCGTTGTTTTCCACCAAATTGCAGAAGGAATTATGGCACAAAACCTTAAACTTAGTGTTACTGATGCAAAGGATTCTACCAAGCCACTTGTTCCTATGGTGAAGAATGGAAACCTTTTGGCGACTGATTACGTGCTCTCTGCTCTCGGTTTCAACGTTAAAAATGGCTGGAACGGGGCTTATCCATTTGGAAATAACGTCTGGGGAACTGTTGAAACGAATAAGAGAGACATTACATTCTCGGAGAAAAAGAATATTAACAAGCAGCTCGTACCTGACGTACACAATATGGGAGCACGCGACGCAATCTACCTATTAGAGAATTGCGGGATTAAAGTTGTCATGTTTGGACGTGGAAAAGTTGTAGAACAATCGCTTGCACCAGGCGAAAGAATTAAGCAAGGAATGGTTTGTAAACTACGATTTGCATAACTCCCTTTACCGAGAATTCCGACAAGAATAAATAATTAAGGAAGAAGCAAGATATGAAATTAAACGATTTGCTTAAAAATGTGAAGCCTTTAAACATAGAAGGCGATGCGGATAAAGATATTAAAGGCATTAACATTGACAGCCGTAAAATTGAATTGGGACATTTGTTTATTGCCATAAAAGGTACACAAACAGATGGTCATAAATATATTGAAAAGGCAATAGAATTAGGTGCTACGGCAATTTTATTGGAAGAAATGCCAACAGAACCCATCAATAAATGCATTACTTATATACAAGTTAAATCTACAGAAGAGGCTGTTGGTAACGTTGCAACAACTTTCTATGGCAACCCCTCACACCATTTAAAACTTGTTGGAGTAACAGGAACAAATGGCAAAACGACTGTAGCCACCTTATTATATAATATGTTTCGAAAGTTTGGACATAAAGTTGGCTTGCTTTCTACAGTCTGCAATTATATTGATGATGAAGTTATTCCAGCTGACCACACAACCCCAGATCCAATAGCATTAAACGAATTACTCGCAAAGATGGTAGCAGAAGGCTGCGAATATGCCTTCATGGAATGTTCAAGCCACGCCATTCAACAACGTCGTATTGGTGGTTTGAAGTTTGCAGGAGGTTTATTCACAAACCTCACACGCGACCACTTAGACTACCATAAGACCTTTGATAATTATCGTAATGCGAAGAAAATGTTCTTTGACGATTTGGATAAAGACGCTTTCGCCATTATCAATGCTGACGATAAAAATGGAATGGTAATGGTTCAAAACTGTAAAGCACAGATAAAAACCTATTCCATCAAACGCATGGCTGACTTCCGTGCACGCATTTTGGAATGTCATTTTGAAGGAATGTACCTTGAAATAGATGGTAAAGAAGTGGGTGTTCAATTTATTGGTAAGTTCAATGTAAGCAATTTATTAGCAGTTTATGGCACAGCTATTATGCTTGGCAAGAAGTCTGAAGATATTTTAGTAGCACTCAGCACGCTGAAGAGTGTAAACGGACGTTTGGAGCCAATCACTTCTCCAGAAGGTTATACTGCCATTGTAGATTATGCTCACACACCAGATGCACTTGAAAATGTTTTGATGGCAATACATGAAGTACTTGATGGAAAGGGCGGACATGTGTTCACTGTATGTGGAGCAGGTGGTAATCGTGATAAAGGCAAACGTCCGCTTATGGCTATTGAAGCCGTAAAGCGTAGCGACAAAGTTATACTTACCAGCGATAATCCTCGCAACGAGGAGCCTCAAGCTATTATAGACGATATGTTAGCAGGACTAGACACTACTCAAAAGAAAAAAGTTCTTTCTATATCTGATCGAAAAGAAGCAATTCGTACTGCTTGTATGATGGCACAGAAAGGCGATGTTATTCTGATTGCAGGTAAAGGACACGAAACCTATCAAGAAATAAATGGCATTAAACATCACTTTGACGACCATGAAGTGGTACGTGAAATCTTTGGATTGAAGTAAAGAAAATCATAAGAAGTAGAGATATTAAAAGCCGGTTATAAAATAAAGACATTATGTTATATTACATCTTCCGTTGGCTTGATCAGTTTGGCATTAGTGGCTCACACTTATGGGGCTACATTAGTTTCCGAGCCATTATGGCAATGATTCTTGCATTGATAATTTCTGCTTGGTTCGGCGAAAAGTTTATAAAATACCTTAAGAAGAAGCAAATTACTGAGGTGCAGCGTGATGCAAGCATCGACCCGTTCGGTGTTAAGAAGATTGGTGTACCATCTATGGGCGGCATCATTATTATCGTTGCACTGCTTATACCTATATTATTATTAGGCCGTTTGCGCAATATCTATCTCATCTTAATGATCATTACCACTATTTGGCTCGGATTTCTCGGTGGAATGGACGATTTTATTAAGATATTCAAACATAATAAAGACGGATTAAAAGGTAAATATAAGATTGTTGGACAGTTCACCATTGGGCTTATTGTAGGTTTAGTTTTATGGGCATCACCCGATGTTAAGTCAAACATTAACTTGGAAATGCATAACGAAAATGGGAAAGAAATTGTGGTGAAACATGGCAAAGAAGCTGAGAAAACTCTCAAAACAACAATCCCATTTATAAAGAATCACAATCTCGACTACTCTGAAATCATGTCCTTCTGTGGTAAATATAAAACAGCAGCAGGTTGGATCTTGTTTGTCATTATGACAATCATAGTTGTTACAGCAGTCTCAAATGGTGCTAATTTGAACGATGGAATGGATGGAATGTGTGCTGGAAACTCCGCCATTATAGGTGTAGCACTAGGCATTTTAGCCTATGTTAGTAGTCATATCGAATATGCAGCCTATCTAAACATCATGTATATTCCAGGTTCTGAAGAACTTGTAGTTTTCTTTATGGCCTTCATTGGTGCGCTGATAGGTTTCCTTTGGTACAACGCTTACCCTGCACAAGTCTTTATGGGCGACACAGGCAGTCTCACGATTGGTGGTATTATCGCTGTCGGTGCGATTATCATCCACAAAGAATTGTTGCTTCCTATCTTGTGTGGAATATTCTTTGTTGAGAGCTTAAGTGTAATTTTGCAAGTCTACTACTTCAAGTTGGGCAAGCGCAAAGGCATAAAACAACGTATCTTCAAGCGTGCACCAATCCACGATAGCTTCCGAACACAAGATAGCCAGTTAGAGGTTGATTGTAAATATCTCATCAAAACACCCCACACTCCAGTACACGAAAGCAAGATCACAATTCGTTTTTGGATTGTAACCATTATTTTGGTGGCACTGACTATCATTACGTTGAAGATTAGATAAAACGAAAAAAGCAATTTCAGAACAAAATAAACGCAGGGAAGTAACCTTGCAAAAACGACGATAAAAGACAAATAAAGATGAAAAGAATTGTAATATTGGGAGCAGGCGAAAGCGGTGCAGGAGCAGCCGTATTGGCAAAAGCAAAAGGCTTCGACGTGTTTGTTTCGGATATGTCTGCTATCAAAGATAAGTACAAAAAGCTACTCAACGACCACAACATAGAGTGGGAAGAGGGTCAACACACAGAGGAAAAGATTCTGAATGCCGATGAAATCATAAAAAGTCCAGGCATTCCGAAGGAGGCACCGATGGTTAAAAAACTTATCGAACAGGGCACACACATCATCAACGAAATAGAGTTTGCTGGCCGATATACCAATTCTAAAATGGTTTGCATTACAGGAAGTAACGGCAAGACCACTACTACAAGCCTCATCTACCATATTTTTAAAGATGCTGGATACGATGTTGGTTTGGCTGGAAACATCGGTAAAAGTCTTGCTTTGCAGATTGCTGAAGAGCCACACGAGTACTACGTAATTGAACTAAGTAGTTTTCAACTTGACGATATGTACGATTTCCGTGCAAATATTGCTATCTTGCTGAACATTACACCCGATCATTTAGACCGTTACGACTATCAGTTTGAGAAGTATGCTGACTCTAAAATGCGCATTATTCAGAACCAAACGCACGAAGATAGCTTTATATACTGGAACGACGATCCCGTTATTAAGAAAGAATTGGAGAAGTTTGATGTAAAGGCAGTGCAATATCCATTCTCTGAACTCAAGGAGAAGGGCAGCATCGGTTACATAGAAGAAGGACATTATACCCTTGAACAGCCTACCCCATTCAATATGGAGCAAGAAGATTTGTCGCTTACAGGCAAACATAACATATACAATTCTTTAGCAGCAGGGCTTGCATCGAATATCAGCGGTATCAAGAAAGAAAATATTCGTAAAAGTTTGAGCGATTTTCCAGGAGTGGAACACCGTTTAGAAAAGGTTTGCAAGGTAGCTGGTGTGCAATATATCAACGACTCAAAGGCAACGAATGTAGACGCTTGTTGGTATGCTTTAGAAAGTATGCGTACGCCAACTATACTTATTATTGGCGGTAAGGATAAAGGTAACGACTACAATGCCATTAAAGAACTGGTAAAAGAGAAGTGTGTAGGCTTAGTTTATCTGGGAGCAGACAACAAGAAATTGCACGAAAACTTCGATGAATTGGGCATTCCTGTACGCGATACTCATTCTATGAAAGAGTGCATTGAAGCATGCTACGCTATGGCAAAGCCAGGAGATACCGTACTTTTAAGTCCATGTTGTGCAAGTTTTGACCTGTTTAAAAACATGGAAGATCGTGGTGAACAATTCAAGACACTTGTGCGTGCGTTATAAAATCAAGAGACAAAAGAACAATTTAACATTTACATTCTTTAAACTTCTAAACGACAAAAAATGAGCCTAAAGTCTCTTAACAACATATTCAAAGGCGACAAAGTAATTTGGATGGTCTTCTTTATTCTTTGTATGATTAGCATTGTAGAAGTATATTCGGCATCGAGCACACTTTCGTACAAGGGAGGAAACTATTGGGCACCACTTGTAAAACATAGTGGAATGCTATTTATAGGCTTCATACTTATGATTGTCGTTATGAATATAAAATGCCGCTATTTTAAGATTGCGACACTGCCAGCACTGGTAGGTTCGTTTCTATTACTGATTGTAGTACTACTTACTGGTGGTGTTACCAATGGTGCGAGTCGTTGGATTGAGGTGATGGGTATTCAATTTCAGCCTTCCGAATTTGGTAAAGGTGCATTAGTTTTGGCAGTTGCACAGATTCTAAGCGCTATGCAAACAGAAACAGGCGCAGCCAAAAAAGCATTCAAATACATCCTTATTTTATCAGCATTTATCATTCTTCCGATAAGTTTTGAAAACCTTTCTACAGCATTATTGGCAAGTTTAACAGTATTGTTAATGATGATTGTCGGACGTGTTTCTTCAAAACAAATAGGTAAGCTTTTGGGTGTGGTCGCTCTAATGGTGGTCTTCGCCCTTGTGTTGGTTATGGCTGTAGGACACGATAAGGAAGAGAATACAACCAAACAGAGCCTCACGGAGCAAACTGCTTCATCTGAAGAAGAAACTGAGTCTAGTTATATTGGAAAAATATTCCACCGTGCCGATACATGGAAAGCGCGTATCAATAAGTTCTTAGATAACAAATACGTAGCACCAAAAGACTACGACCTTGATAAAGACGGACAGGTGGGGCACGCCAATATCGCCATTGCTTCGTCGAACGTAATAGGCAAAGGACCAGGAAACTCTAACGAACGAGACTTCCTTTCTCAAGCTTTCTCCGACTTTATCTACGCCATCATCATTGAGGAAATGGGTATTGGAGGAGCCATTTTCGTAGCTTTCCTCTACATTGTCATACTCATGAGAGCTGGAAAAATAGCAAGTCGGTGCGAAAACTCATTCCCTGCATTCCTCTCTATGGGCATTGCGTTCTTGCTTGTAACGCAAGCTCTCTTTAATATGGCAGTTGCAGTAGGCTTAGCCCCAGTTACTGGTCAACCGTTACCGCTTATCAGTAAGGGTGGAACTTCTACTATTATCAATTGCGTTTACATCGGTATGCTACTAAGTATCAGTCGCTTTGCAAAGAAAAAAGACCGTGGAGCACCTATCGAAGTAAAGCCCATCAAAGCGCAAACAAAGTAATTCAAGAATGGAATAAAGATGTAAATATTTTTACACATAGATTTTATTATATAACTAACTAATCATCAACGTTTTACAAAACAGGCTCTTTTGCATTGCAAAAGAGCCTGTTTTGCGTCGTAATAGTGCCTGTTTTGCGTTGTAAAATAGGCACTATTACAAAGCGAAAGTGATATTACCACTTTCCCATATCCGTTATTTTTACAAAAGAAAGAACTTTTTATACCGTAGTAAACCAACAATAAAACTATCAATAAGTAGTTCATAAAAACAACCGGACTATATATCTTGTAAATCGAACGATAATGAACTGAAACACAGTATCAATCTTTGAGCAAAATGACATTTGCGATATTTCACATTTTTAATAGGTTAAATTTATGACAAAAGAAAAAAAATGATTAACTTTGTATGTTGATATTTAGAGACTATGAACGAAGAGTTAAGAATCATCATAAGCGGTGGCGGAACAGGAGGACACATCTTTCCCGCTGTGTCTATAGCCAATGCTATCAAAGCAAAACACCCCGACGCAAAGATATTGTTCGTTGGAGCGGAAGGGAGAATGGAGATGCAACGTGTTCCCGCTGCAGGTTACGAGATTAAAGGCTTGCCGATTAAAGGGTTCAATCGCGCAAATAAGCTGAAAAATTTCAGCGTTCTTTATAAGCTTTGGAAGAGTTTGCGCTTGGCTCGCAAGATTATAAAAGACTTTCAACCACAGGTGGCTGTAGGCGTAGGTGGCTATGCAAGCGGCGCAACGCTTTATGAATGTTCGAAAATGGGCATACCCTGCTTAATTCAAGAACAAAACTCTTACGCAGGAGTAACCAACAAATTGCTGTCTAAAAAGGCTAAGAAGATTTGTGTAGCATACGAAGGTATGGAACGCTTTTTCCCAGCCGACAGAATCATAATGACAGGAAACCCTGTACGACAGAATGTGCTTGAAACACCGCTTTCGCAAGAAGAGGCAAGAAAAACATTCGGACTTAATCCTACAAAGAAAACTATTTTGCTCGTAGGAGGTAGTCTTGGCGCACGCACTATCAACCGCGCTGTATTGGAACACTTAGAACTTGTAGAGGCTTCCGATGTGCAGTTTATATGGCAAACAGGCAAATATTATCACCAAACTATCCTTGATACAATGAAAGGAAAGGAACTTCCAAACCTAAAAATCATGGATTTCATCGGTGATATGGGCGCGGCTTACAAAGCAGCAGACTTGGTAATAAGTCGCGCAGGCGCAAGTTCTATTAGCGAGTTCCAACTCATCGGCAAACCTGTTATACTCGTACCAAGTCCAAATGTAGCAGAAGACCACCAAACAAAGAACGCTATGGCACTTGTACACAAAGGCGCAGCGCTCTTTGTAAAAGACATAGAAGCTCCCGAAACACTCTTACAATTAGCAATAAAGACTGTTAATGACGAGCAAAAACTTGCAAACTTGAGCGAGAATGTGAAGAAAATGGGACTTCATAAGTCTGCAGAAGTTATTGCAGAGGAAGTGATGAAACTTATCAAATAAACAAAGAATAAACGATTAAAAAGTGGTTTTTGTAATACCACACGACAATAAATAAAATGGAATTTAAGGATATTCAGGCTGTATATTTCGTAGGAGCAGGCGGCATCGGAATGAGTGCTGTGGCTCGATATTTCCGTCAAAAAGGACTTGTTGTAGCAGGTTACGACAAGACTCCGTCTGATTTAACACGCAAGTTAGAGCAAGAAGAAATACAATTACACTACGAAGAGAACGTCGACTTGATTCCATCAGCGTGCAAAAATCCTGCGACAACATTGGTGGTTTATACACCTGCCATTCCGGAAACACATAAAGAGTTGGCTTTCTTCCGTAAAAACGGATTCGAAATAGAAAAGCGTGCACAGGTATTGGGTAGATTAACGCAAACGCACAAAGGTCTTTGCTTCGCTGGAACACACGGAAAGACGAGTACATCGACCATGTGTGCCCACATCATGCACCAAAGTCACTTGGATTGTAATGCCTTTCTTGGAGGAATTTCGAAGAACTATGGCACAAACTACATACTATCCGACAAAAGCGATTATGTAGTTATTGAAGCCGATGAATTCGACCGTTCTTTCCATTGGTTACGTCCATATATGAGCGTTATCACATCAACAGACCCCGACCACTTGGATATTTACGGCACAAAAGAAGCCTACTTGGAAAGCTTCAGACATTATACTGAACTTATACAAACTGATGGTGTTCTCGTAATCCATAAGGATTTGGAGATGAAACAAAACGTTCAAGCTGGCGTTAAGGTATATGAATATAGCAGAGAAGCTGGCGACTTCCACACAGAAAATATACGAGTAGAAAATGGAACCATAGTTTTCGATATGGTTTCGCCCATCGAAAACGTTACGAACATAGAGTTAGGACAACCTGTTCCTATCAATATAGAAAACGGAATTGCTGCAATGGCTTTAGCACAACTAAGTGGTTGCACTGCGGAAGAACTTCGCAGAGGCATGAAAACCTACGAAGGTGTAGACCGTCGCTTCGACTTTAAGATTAAGAACGACCAACATGTGCTACTCTCCGACTATGCACATCATCCAAAAGAAATACTGCAAAGCGCAAAAAGTCTGAAGGAAATTTATCCTAATCGTAAGATTACAGTTATTTTCCAACCCCATCTTTATTCACGCACACGCGACTTCTATATGGACTTTGCCGAAGCTCTTAGTCATTTCGACGAGGTAATTCTCACAGAAATTTACCCTGCAAGAGAAGAGCCTATACCAGGTGTTACTTCGGAACTTATCTACAATAATCTTGATAACAAGGTTGAAAGGCAGATGATTAAGAAAGACGATGTATTGGAATTTGCAAATGACAGAGACTTTGATGTACTTGTAGTACTTGGTGCTGGAAACCTTGATAACTACATGGGACAGCTCAGTGAAAAAATAAAAGAAAAAGAACAGAACTAAAGGAATGTACACAAACTGGAAAAAGATAACTTTTTGTGTGTTAGACATCATACTAGCTGTCTATCTTGTTATGGCTATTACATCTTGGAATACGCCTGACAAGAACCATCGTGTATGCACGAAAGTGAACATCAATATTTCTGATTCCAACAACGCTGGATTCCTTAGTGCAAAGGAAATTAAATCTATTCTTGAAAAGAAAAAGCTCTATCCACTTAACAAACAAATAAGTTCTGTAGAGCCGAGAAAAATAGAAGAAGCTTTGAAAGTGGGACCATTCGTAGATAGTGCACAATGTTACATAACGGAAAATGGGCATGTAAATATCATGATTTCACAACGTATGCCTATCATTCGTATTAAGAATCTAAAAGGCGAAGACTACTATTTGGACGATAACGGAGGAATTCTTCCGAACTCGAAATATACTAGCGATTTAATAATTGCATCGGGAAATATAAGCCGTTGGTTTGCTCATTATGGCATAGCACCATTGGCAAAGGCTATCAACAAATCGGAATTCTGGGTTAATCAGATAGAACAAATCTACGTTTGTGACGACCGCGGTATAGAACTTGTACCACGAGTAGGCGACCATATTATTTTTATTGGCTACTTACCGATAAAGAAAAATAAGGTAGCAAACGAGAAAAGCATAGCTGAATTTACGGCTAAGAAACTTGAACGAACCGAGAAATTCTATCGTTATGGGCTATCGCAAGCTGGTTGGAATAAATACTCATACATTAATGTAGAATTTGACAACCAGATTATTTGTAAGAAAAAAGGTGCACAACAAGAACAAACAATTGCTCCAGAACAACCCAAACAAGAAGAGAAAATTCCGACAGAAGTAACAGAATAAGAATAAAACATAAGTTATAAAGTATTTTAGTGTATGGCAGAATTTATTGTAGCCATTGAACTGGGCTCATCAAAAATTATGGGTATAGCTGGCAAGAAGAACCTTGACGGCAGTATCTCTGTGAACGCTGTTGTTAAGGAAGACGCTTCACAATGCATCCGCAAGGGCGTAGTCTATAACATCGACAAAACTGGACAGTGCTTAACCAATATCATAAATAAGTTAAAGAAGCAACTAAAGCATGAAATTACACATGTCTATGTAGGCGTAGGGGGACAATCTATCCGTAGTGTAAAGAATGTTATTGTTAAGGAGCTTCCTGCCGACACCATTATATCAAGCAATATGATAAATGAGTTGATGGACGCAAACCGCGACATGACTTATCCAGAACAAGAAATTCTTGATGCTGCCACACAAGAATATAAGGTAGACAACCAAGACCCTATCGATCCTGTTGGAATTAAAGCTAGCCATTTGGAAGGTAACTTCCTCAATATACTTTGGCGTAAATCGTTCTATGACAACTTAAATAGTTGTTTCGAAAAAGCAGGCATCGCCATTGCAGAAATGTATCTTGCACCATTGGCTTTGGCTGATAGCGTACTTACAGACAACGAAAAACGTGGAGGTTGCGTACTTGTAGACCTTGGCGCAGAAACCACAACCGTATCAGTATATTACAAGAGTATACTCCGTCATTTGGCAGTATTACCACTTGGTGGTGCAAATATCACAAAAGATATCGCCAGCTTGCAGATGGAAGAAAAAGACGCAGAGAAGTTGAAACTAACATACGGCAGTGCGTATACAGATGATAATGACATCGACAATAATCTATCTTACACAGTAACAGACGATTTCACAGTAGAAAGTAGAAAACTCGTTGACATTATTGAGGCACGTGTTGAAGAAATCATAGAGAATGTCATCTATCAGATTCCAGCAGAATTTGCAGACAAACTATTAGGCGGTTTCATTCTTACTGGTGGTGGCTCGAATATGAAAAATATTGAGCGCGCTTTCCGCACCTACTCGCATGTAGATAAAATCAGAGTTGCCAAGTTTGTTACACCGACTATTAACGCAAGCAATGCTGATATCAACGCAAAGAATGGAACTATGAATACCATTCTCGGCTTATTGGCAAAGGGCGATATAAATTGTGCAGGTGCTCCTATCAATCCCGACCAAAAGTTATTTGAGGACACCACAAAACCCACAACAAATACCACAAGCGACCTTCACAAGGAACCAAGAAAACCAACTGAAATTGGTCAAGGCGTTGTACTAACAGCTGCAGAAAAAGAAAAAGCTGAAGCAGAACGTCGACGCATTGAAGAAGAAGAACGTAAAAGAAGAGAAGAGGAAGAAGAATTACAGAGGCAAGAAGAAGAAGAGAAACGCAAAAACAGCTTATGGGGAAAATTCTCACGCAAGTTAAAAGAGATTGGCGGTTCTATCTTAGAGGCTGAGGAATAAAGATCTCTGAGTAGGAAGAAGAAACCAAGAAGTAAGAATACCTTTAAAGGCGTTAAATAAAAAATTAAGACAAAGGAAATACGGCTATGGCAGATAATAATATGAAAAGAGAAATACTCGACTTCGGCGAAGCTGAACAAAACAGCATTATAAAGGTTATCGGTGTTGGTGGCGGCGGTGGCAACGCTGTAAATCATATGTACCGCGAAGGTATACATGATGTAACTTTCGTTTTGTGTAATACCGATGCACAAGCACTTAACGATTCACCTGTTCCAATTCATTTGCAACTTGGTAAAGAAGGTTTAGGAGCTGGAAATAAGCCAACAAAGGCGAAAGAGGCTGCTGAAGAAACTCTTGATGACATAAAGAAAATGCTAAGCGACGGCACCAAGATGGCATTCATTACTGCTGGTATGGGTGGCGGAACTGGTACTGGTGCAGCCCCCGTTATTGCGAAAGTAAGTAAGGAAATGGATATTCTTACCGTAGGTATTGTTACAATTCCATTCCGATTTGAAGGTGATAAGAAGATTAATCAGGCGCTCGACGGCGTAGAAGAGATGTCGAAACACGTAGATGCGTTATTGGTAATCAACAACGAACGTTTACGCGAAATATACCCAGAAATGAGCGTACTCAACGCTTTTGGTAAAGCCGACGATACTCTTAGCGTTGCAGCAAAGAGCATTGCAGAGATAATTACTGTACATGGACTTATCAATCTCGACTTCAACGACGTTAAAACTGTACTGAAAGATGGTGGAGTTGCCATTATGAGTACGGGCTATGGAGAAGGAGAAGGCCGTGTAAAGCAAGCTATTGATGATGCTTTAAACTCTCCTTTACTTAACGACAACGATATTTACAATTCTAAGAAAATACTTCTCTCTATCAATTTCAGCAGCGATAATAACGAAAATCAAGGCCTGACTATGGAAGAGATGAGCGATGTAAACGAGTTTATGAGCCATTTCGGTAATGGCTTCGAACTGAAATGGGGTTTAGCGCTCGACCCTGAACTTGATAAAAAGGTAAAGGTTACTATCCTCGCAACTGGTTTTGGCATTAAGGATGTAGAAGGTATGGGCAGCCATATCAAAAAACACTCATTGGAAGAAGCAGCACGTCTTGCTGAAGAAGCAGAGCGCGAAGCGGAACTAAAAGAACGCATAGAACGCATATATGGTGGAAGCAAGTCTACAAAATCGAAACGTCGCCCTCATATTTACATCTTCTCTCAAGATGATTTGGACAACGAAGATATCATCCTCGCTATTGAGAATACACCAACTTATAAGCGTACAAAGCAAATGCTTAAAGACCTGAAGGCTGCACCAGAAAAGAAAGAGGATACACAGGTAGAGGAAATTCAAGGAGTTATTAGATTTAAATAAAAAATAAGACATTTGCAAACAGCAAAAACGATGAAAAAGGAAAGAATAACATTCTTCTTAATGCTCGTTAGCATTATTTTCCTCTCTTCTTGTTCAAACAAAGAAGATGTAGAAAACTCGTTTAAAATTACTGTTACTCCTACAACCTTAACGATGAAAATGGGAGAAACAGCAATAATAACTGTCAATAATGCTCCCGAAGATGCTGAGATATTATGGAAATCGTCTGACGAGAAGGTTGCTAAAATAGATAATGGTAAAGTAGAAGCTTTAGAAAAAGGAACTGCCGTAATAACTGTTATTGCGAAAAAAGGCGATATTTCTTCTGATGCTCAATGCAATATAACGATAGAAGAAAATCCTCAGTATAATTCAATCAACTTTACCGATGCATATCTAAAACAACGCTTATTAGATATTCCTGGTTTAGATGCAAACAAAGATGGCAATATTTCAGTTAAGGAAGCACAGACTATTCATAAACTGAATTTCAGCTATGCAGTAGGGGAAAATACTACCGATGCAAACACAATAAAGAGTTTAGAAGGATTGCAATATTTTGTAAATCTTGATACGCTTACTTTGAATTATCATAAAGTAAGTGATACTACGCCTATTAGTAAGTTAGACAAATTATCTCAATTGCATATAGGTGGCAATCTAATCAAGTCTATTGATGTTTCAAATCTCAAAGAATTAAGAGATTTACGTGTCTTCAAATGTGAAATAGAAGAACTAAATCTTGCAAACAATTCTAAATTGCAGATATTAGACATTCATAATACGAATATAAAGAAGTTAGACTTTACTCCTTTAAAAGAACTCGTTACAATTGTTGCACGTACGACTAAGCTTACAAGTGTGAACTTAACAGACATGCCAAAACTTACTGGCATCGATCTTCGTCAAGGTGTTTTAGAGGAATTCATTGCTCACAATCTTCCACAGATAGAAAAGTTGTATATTGAGCAAAACCAAATCAGTAGACTTGAACTTAGCAATCTACCGGAGCTACAACATCTTGTAGCATACGAAAATAAGATAACTAAGATCGATTTCGATTTGCCTAAGCTAATGTTCCTTACTGTCTACGATAATAGAATTAGTTATGCCGACTTCAGTAAGATGCCTATGCTCTTCCGTTGCTATATTAGCAACAACCTACTCAATAAAATAGATTTCAGTAGCAATAAACTTATTGCACAATTAGAAATCCTCCAAATGCCAAATCTGGAAGTTATCAACTTAAAGAACGATAACTTTATGGACGCTCATGAATATGATATTCTATACAACAACCCAAAATTAAGTAGAATACACGTAGACGCTGGAGAAGAAGAAACATATGTTAGAGAACTAACAACAAATTTCCCTAACATTAATATCGATACAAATTAAACGAAATAATAAGATTTATCAAAACAACAAAACGATGTACACCTATTCTAAAGTGTACATCGTTTTATTTGTTTAAGAGAGGCTACGAGAAACTCTTTATTAGGTTTGATTTTTATAATAAGAAATTCTGAAAATATAATTATAAATTTTGAAATTGTAATTATAAATTTTAAAAACATAATTAAAAAATAAATAAGAAGAAATATCCTTTGATACACAACCAGATACGAAGAAAAAAATGAACTTGTACCAAGAAAACAAATTAAACTTGTAGGTAGAAATATAAAAAAAGGAGTTGAGAAATTAGATCTATTCTCAACTCCTTTTTTATAATTCTACTATTTGTTTTATAGTCCCCTCCTAAACTGCGATGGGCTCTTTCCGTAGCGATCTTTGAAATACTTTCCTAAGAAACTTTGATTAGGGAAATGCATTTCTTCTGCTATCTGCTTAATACTCATCTTGCTATTTTTAAGCAACACGCGAATTTCCATCATCACATAATAATCAATCCATTCGCTTGGCGTACGCTTGCTAACATGCTTAATTGTTTCTGAAAGATACTTGGGTGAGATATAAAGCTGTTCAGCATACCAACTAACACGACGTTCTGAACGATATTCCTTTTCTACCAATCTAATAAAGTCAGCAAAAATGGTTTCTCCTCTCGACTTACCTGTCTTTTCTACTTGTTGTACACGATAGATGACATTACACATATCGTATATAAGCACTTTTAACATAGTTGCCACCAATTCGCGACGGAATTCATGGTCAAGGTCAAGAATTTTAAGCTTTACAGCTTGTATATAGTTCAGCAATTCTTTTGCCATGTGGCCTTCCGTATGGAATACAGGATGACGACGAGCAAAGAGGAAAAGTGTTGTAAGTTCTCTGACATTACTTACTACTTCCTGGAAGAAGTCGTATGATAGGAATAGACAAACACCCTTTGCATCTGCCGACATCTTATAATCGCCCACAACCTGTCCTTCACTGACAATGATAATATCGTTAGTAGAAACCTTGTGCACTACTGTATCAACAGTATATTCAACCTCTCCTTCAGTACAAATTGCCAATAACAGACACTTCATTTTTGAAGGCTCAGTGAGAGTAGGCAAACCCGTAGTTTGGTCGTACAGCAATAAATCGCTCTCTATGCTGAAACCATAAGGATATTTAGCCTTAATGAAATCAATATTAAGTTCTCGCATATAGCACTATTTAAATTGAGCATTCACTTCTTCTGCAGAAGCAAAAAATAGTGAAAGTTCGTAGATTAAGCAATTCCTTTAAGCTGAATAACAATACTAAGCATCAATATTTGCATAGGTTGCATTCTGTTCTATGAACTCACGACGTGGCTCTACATCATCACCCATCAACATAGAGAACATCTCGTCTGCAGTAGAAGCATTCTCGATAGTTACTTGTTTTAGGAGACGTGTTTTGGGGTCCATTGTTGTTTCCCAAAGCTGTTCAGGGTTCATTTCACCCAAACCTTTGTATCGTTGTGTATGAACAGCCTTATTATCTTCATCACCTCCAGCGTATTTCTGAAGGAATTGGAGGCGTTGCTGCTCGGTATAGCAATATTCGCTCACCTTCTTATAAGTACACTTATACAAAGGCGGAGTAGCAATATATAAATGTCCTTCTTCAATAACGCGTGGCATATAACGATAGAAAAGTGTCATGATAAGAGTGTCGATATGAGAACCATCGACATCAGCGTCGGTCATGATGATAATCTTATCGTAGCGTAACTTATCTGTATTAGCTTCGAAATCTGATTCACCTTCAACTCCAAAACGAACACCAATCGATTGAATAATGTTCATTACAGATTCTGCTTCAAACACTCTGTGACGCTGAACTTTCTCTACATTTAAGATTTTTCCTCGTAAAGGAAGAATAGCTTGTGTATATCTATCACGTCCTTGTTTAGCAGAACCTCCTGCAGAGTCACCCTCAACAAGGAATATTTCACATTCCTTCGGGTCTTTATTAGAACAGTCTGCTAACTTTCCAGGTAATCCACCACCTGTCATAACATTCTTGCGCTGAACACTTTCACGTGCCTTTCGAGCTGCAATACGAGCCGTAGCTGCAAGAATAACCTTATCGCAAATAAGTTTTGCCTCTGCAGGATTTTCCTCCAAATAATATGAAAGCGCTTCACCTACGGCTTGTTGAACTGCACCAGACACTTCGCTATTTCCAAGCTTTGTCTTTGTTTGTCCTTCAAATTGTGGTTCAGCAACCTTGATAGAAATAACTGCAGTAAGACCTTCGCGGAAGTCTTCACCTGTAATTTCTATTTTTGCTTTCTCTATTTGCTTTGCGATTTGTGGTTCATTATCAGCATACGATTTCAATGTACGTGTCAATGCCGCACGGAATCCAGTAAGGTGAGTTCCTCCTTCAATCGTATTGATATTGTTTACATACGAGTGTATGTTCTCGTTGTAATCCGTATTATACATAACAGCAACCTCAATAGGAATGCCTTGTTTTTCAGTTTTCAAGTATATAACATCATCGAAAAGATGTGTACGATGACGATCTACGTATCTTACAAACTCTTTTAATCCATCTTTTGCATGGAAAACTTCTTGTCGAGTCTTTCCATTTTCATCTGGACGCAAATCGGTTAATGTTATTTTTATACCTGCATTCAAAAATGCAAGTTCTCGCATACGACGCGCTACTATATCCCATTGATAGACTGTTGTTGTGAAAATTGTAGGATCGGGCCAAAATTGTTGACGCGTACCTGTCTTATCAGTGTCGCCAACAATCTTCACAGAATATAGTGGTTTTCCTTGCTTGTATTCTTGCTGGTAGATTTTTCCATCACGGAACACTTGAGATTTCATGTGTGAAGATAATGCATTCACACAACTAACACCTACTCCATGCAGACCACCGCTGACTTTATATGAGCCTTTATCGAACTTACCACCAGCGTGAAGCACTGTCATAACTACTTCGAGCGCACTCTTGTGCAATTTCTCGTGTTCGTCTACAGGAATACCACGACCATCATCTTCAACTGTTACTGAGTTATCTTCGTTAATTGTTACTTCTATATGGCTACAATAGCCAGCCATAGCTTCATCAATAGAGTTATCTACTGTCTCATTGATGAGATGATGAAGTCCTTTTTCACTTATATCGCCAATATACATTGCAGGGCGCTTACGCACTGCTTCAAGTCCTTCAAGAACTTGAATATTACTGGCCGAGTAGTTGTTCTCGTTTCCTAAGTTATCTGCCATTTTATTTTTTGAATCTGCTTATTCTTTTTTGATAGCCTAAAAGCGTATTAACGCTATTTGGGATATTATATAGCCTAAAGGCTATCTACTTGCAAAGATACAAAAAATACCTTATTTAAAGTAACGTTTTATACGAAAAAAAGTTTAATTAGGGGTATTTGTATAGTATTAGAAACGAAGAAATAAATAATTGTTTCTTAGATACCATAAGCTTATAAAACGCAAAAGGTTACAATCTTTAGCAGATTGTAACCTTTCATTATTCTTTATTTGCTATGACTTTACAATGTCTTATCCGAGCGCAGCGATATGCTGGCAAAGACCAGATTTCAAGTTTGCAGCCTTATTCTTATGAATAATATTTGTTTTAGCAAGTTTATCAAGCATCTTCTGTAGGGTTGGATACAACTTAACAGCCTCTTCCTTATCAGAGATGTTACGGAACTTGCGAACAGCGTTACGCATTGTCTTAGCGTAATATCTATTGTGCAAAGTCTTCACCTTGTCTTGGCGGATTCTTTTAAGTGATGATTTGTGATTTGCCATCTTTACTTCTTATTTTTATTTGGTAGTCTCTAGGGGAATCGAACCCCTCTTACAAGAATGAAAATCTTGTGTCCTAACCGATAGACGAAGAGACCATCTTTTGTTTTGCGGGTGCAAAGGTAGCAGTTTTATTTTAATCGTCCAAATTTTCTTGAATATATTTTTCTTTCTATTGCGTTTTTTGTATCTTTGTATTAAGAAATAGGTTTATGGTAACGAAAACAAGAGGAATAGTACTGCGTAGCATTCGTTTTGGCGAATCATCATTAATTGTTGATGTTCTAACAGAACTATCGGGACGTGTTTCTTTTGTTGTACGCATTCCTAAAACATCGAAAGGAAAAATTAAGAAACAATATTTCCAACCCATGACCTTGCTTGAGTTTGAATACGATTTCAGGCAAAAAAGTAGCTTGCAGCATATTAAAGATGTGAGAATAGCGCAACCTTATTCGTCTATTCCTTTTGAACCTATAAAGTCGAGCGTACTGCTTTTCCTTGCAGAATTCTTATTTTATACGACACGCGATGAGCAAGAGAACTCTACATTATTTAATTATATAAGTACAAGCTTGGAATGGTATGACAGCGCTTGTGTTGATTTTGCAAACTTCCATCTTGTTTTTATGATGCGCTTGAGTAGATTTCTTGGCTTTCAACCCTTCCTTGAAGAATTCACGGAGGGTTGTTTCTTCGACCTTCGCAATGGTTGTTTTACTATATCAGCACCTCTTCATTCTGACTTTTTAAACGCAAAAGATGCTGAACACATGTATACACTAATGCGAATGAACTTTGAAACAATGAAACTTTTCAAACTCTCGCACAACGAACGTAATCGAATTACGGAGCTTGCCTTACATTATTATCGTCTCCACATCCCTAATATGCCTGAGCTACAAAGCTTCGATATCCTACGAGAAGTTTTTTCTTAATAAGCTTCTTCAATTCTAAAGATTACATTTTCTGTATTTCCAATGCACCATTGAGAGATTTTCTTACATTCATTTCATGTTGATTTTACTCCGACTAAGTAGATTCTAATACTACTTTTAAAATTGGCTTTGAGCGTCATTCCATTTTTCTCTATCCTCTTCCATCGTCTTAACAAACTGCATTTAAATTATTCCTATTTAACAAGACAAATACAATTGTACGAAAAAAAGTCGTATCTTTGCTTTAAAATTAGACTTAGTAAATATCAAGCGATATGAAGAAAATTATATTTATCGTCATTTCATGCCTTACAATAATGGCAAGTTCATGCTCAACAGAAAAGGATATCATACAATTCACAGTACTCCAAAATTATTTTTATAAGAATGATGCGCCAGAAGGCGACCAATTACTGAAGCTAACAACACAAGAAGAATTTAACCATTACTTTGGTGAAAGTGCCTTTATGGGCAAAGATGGTGAACCTACAAAGATTGATTTTAGCAAAGATTTCGTCGTTGCAAAAGTCTTATCAGAAAGCAACAAATCACCAGAAATTATCAACATATCACTAAAGAAGAATGGTACCGGCGAGCTTATCTTAGGTTATGAAGTAAAAGAAAAGAAACCCCAAAGCTTTACAACCCGCCCAACTATCCAACTTGCAGTTAGTCGTGAATACTTAAATGCAGAAATAAAGGAAACTAAGAAATAAGAAAAAAGTCTTTTCAACTATTTTACTTTTATCCGAGAAAAGGTGTTTTACATAACAACTGCGATAACAGCACATAAAAGAACAACTACCACCTTTGAAAAGAGATAGCTATAAAATAAAGACAACACATTTACGTTCTACACAAAATGTAATTGCGTTTTCTTCTTTAAAAACTACTTTCTTAAAAAGCGAGAAGCAATTTCGAGCGTTAGTCTTTTAACAATTGTTCAGCAACTGCCTCTAATTCAGCATACCATTCTTCGCCAAAACGACGAATAAGCGGACCTTTTAAAAATTTATAAATAGGCAAATTGAGCTCCCTACCCTTCTTTACGGCATCTTTGCAAATGTCCCAACGATGATAATTCAGACCTACAAGATTATTACCAAACTCTTTTACGCGAATTGGATAAAGGGCGCACGAAATAGGTTTTACAAAGTTTGTCTTCCCTTCACGATACGAACGTTCCAGCGCACATAGGCAACATTCTTTATCATAAAAGGTAAAAACGCAGTCTTTTCCATGCACAATGCTGGTTACTAACTCTCCTTCTCTATCGTTATAAGCAACACCTTGCTTATCGATTACAGCTTGAGCAGAAGCACTTAGATCGCACCAAACAGTATCAACAACATCTTCTATGGCTGCAATTTCCTCCATAGAAACTGGCGCACCAGCATCTCCTTCCACACAACAGATACCTTTACAAGCGTCCAGATCGCAACAGAACTTCTCCGTTATAATGTCTGGTGAAACCAAAACATCGCCAACCTGCAAGATAGGTATCATCTTCTTATCGCTCATTTCTTTCCTTTTCTCTTTCCCAAATATGGATTTACCAATCTATTTCGTCCAATCCCAGTTGTTTTAAATAAGCATTGCAACGTGAGAATTGGTGCTGACCGAACCAGCCTCCTCTATTTGCTGACAGCGGAGAAGGATGCACTGACTCTATAATAAAATGGCGATTGGTATCTATCAAGCGCTTTTTTGAACGGGCAAAACCACCCCAAAGCATAAACACAACATGCTCACGACGATTACTTAATGCTGCTATTGCAGCATCGGTAAAGTTCTGCCAACCCAATGCTTGATGACTATTGGCTGCATGAGCACGCACCGTTAATGTTGCATTGAGTAACAACACTCCTTGTTTTGCCCAACGTGTCAAGTCGCCCGATGTAGGTATAGGTTTCCCAAGGTCGCTTTGTATCTCTTTATAAATGTTTTGGAGAGATGGCGGAAGCATTATTCCTTCAGGCACAGAAAAGCTCAAACCCATTGCTTGTCCCTGCTCATGATAAGGATCTTGACCAAGAATAACCACCTTCACCTTATCGAACGGACAAAGATTAAAAGCATTGAAAACCAGTTTAGCTGGCGGAAAGCACAAGCCATTCTTATATTCATTGCGTACACTTTCGGTGAGTTGAGCAAAGTAAGGCTTTACAAACTCACCCTCCAAATGCTGTTTCCAAGAAGCTTCAATATCTACCATAAACATATTCTTAGATACAATTCAGCCCTATCAAGCATAAGTTTGATAGGGCTAAACCATTGTTTTTATCTTTATTTATCTTCTATCAAGCATTCGCCTGTCATCTCTTCAGGCTGTTCTAAGCCCATAATATGAAGAATAGAAGGCGCAACATCAGCCAAACGTCCAGACTTTACACGTGCAGAATTATTATCAGTAACGTAGATAAATGGTACTGGATTCAATGAGTGTGCCGTATTTGGCGATCCATCTTCGTTTAGTGCATTATCTGCATTACCATGATCTGCGATGATGATAGCCTCATAATCGTTTGCCTTTGCAGCTTCGATAACGTCCTTAACACAATTGTCTACAGCATGAACAGCCTTTGCAATCGCATTCATAACGCCTGTATGACCAACCATATCGCCGTTAGCAAAGTTCACAACAATGAAGTCGTACTTCCCTGTATTGATGGCTTCAACCAGTTTATCCTTTACAACATAAGCACTCATCTCTGGCTTTAGGTCGTAAGTAGCCACCTTTGGCGATGCCACCAAGATACGATCTTCGCTTTCATAAGGTTCTTCTCTACCACCATTAAAGAAGAATGTAACGTGCGCATACTTTTCTGTTTCAGCCGTATGTAACTGCTTTTTGCCTTTCACACTTAGGTATTCACCAAGTGTCATGGTAACATTCTCTTTTGGGAATAGTATGTGAACACCTTCAAAGCTTGCATCGTATGGGGTCATACAATAGTATTGCAAATCCTTTATGGTGTGCATACCCTGCTCAGACAAGTCTTCTTGTGTAAGAACATAGGTAAGTTCCTTTGCGCGGTCGTTACGATAGTTGAAGAAAATAACAACATCGCCTTCACCAATAGTTCCGTTTACGTTTGCATTTGTAATTGGTTTGATGAACTCATCGGTTACTCCTTCTGCATAACTTTCTTCTACTGCTTTCACCATATCGGTAGCTTGCTTTCCTTTTGCGTCAACAATTAGGTCGTAAGCTTCTTTTACACGCTCCCAACGCTTATCGCGATCCATTGCATAAAAGCGTCCAACAACAGATGCTATATGCGCTCCGTTGGCATCACATACCTTCTGTATGTCTGCAACAAAGCCTGCACCGCTCTTCGGATCGGTATCGCGGCCGTCCATAAAGCAATGTACGTAAACGTCCTTCAGACCGTATTCCTTACCAATTTCGATTAGTTTATGAAGATGTTCCAATGATGAGTGTACGCCACCGTTAGATGTTAAACCCATCAAATGGAGCTTTTTACCAGTCTTTTGTGCATAACTGTAAGCGTTAATGATTTCTTGATTCTTCAAAATATCACCGCTTTGGCACGCTTTATTTATCTTTACTAAGTCTTGATATACTATTCGTCCTGCACCAATATTAAGGTGCCCTACCTCCGAGTTACCCATTTGTCCATCTGGCAGACCTACGTTTTCACCCGAAGCTTCTAACTGTGAGTGAGAAGAAACTGCATTTAGATAGTCCAAATAAGGTGTTGGTGTATTGTAAATAACATCTCCTCTACCATGTTTTCCGAGACCCCAACCATCGAGAATCATCAGAAGTGCTTTTTTTGCCATAATGATTTTTATTCCTTAAATACCTATTTTTACTTGATGCAAAGGTAAGAAAAAACTTAGAAAGCACAAAACAATCTCAGCATTCTACTCACTTTTTTGGATATTCAGTGCTACTATTTTAGACAACAACAGTATAGAGCAAATAGCCCCAGTGTGCTACTAATGCTGCAACCAGACCTCCAATTGTATGAGAAAGTATGGCCTTTGAGGTAAGTTCGCGGTATCCAATTGTATCAAGCATCGCTGTATGGGTGCTTAAGAAACCGCTCCAGCACATACCGATACCTGTAAATACAGCGATTGCATTACCATCTATCCAACCTTGAGATAGGAAATTTGGAACAAGACTTAGGGCTGCTCCTACTGCACCCAGCGCTGTAATAGGGAATGCTATCTGGTGTGGGTCAGAGAAACCGAATAATGGTTCCAACAGCCAACCGAGGTAATTGGCGGCCTTTGGCAATACCGCAATACCTTCATAAGCAGCTCCGGTGAACTCGCCAGTCTTGCTTGGACCGAACGTAAGTATCATTACAAGAGTAGAAATGATAAGCACACCAGGAATGATAGCCATACCTACCTCTACTCCCGACTTTCCTCCGTCAAGCAAAGAGTTAAGTGTACGCAAGAAGACAGACTTCTCTTCTTCGTGCTGCGGGCGTTCTACTTGATTTTCAAACTTCTCTGAATCGAGTGCATTTTCAATACGATACTGTGGATAAGACTTCAATACGAAGTGCTGCATGCAACGTGTTGATACAACACAACCAAAGCAAGCGCCTATAAAACCAATCAATGGTTCAGCGAAATAGCCTTGTCCAAGCATGAACACAATTACGATAAGGCCCATACCGAAGGCTGTTCCGAAGTTGGTAAGTGATATGTATTGGAACTTCTTGAAGTAGCCACTGAAGTGCTTATCCTGCGCTAACGTAATGATAGCAGGGTTGTCTGAGAGAAAAGTAAGTATAGCTCCCAGCGAAGCAACACCAGGAAGGTTGAACAACGGACGCATAAGTGGACGCAAAACCTTCTCGATTAGGTCTACAACACCAAACTCTACAAGGAGCTTTCCTAATGCTCCTGTTAGCACACAGATAGCCATTAGGTAGAAACAAGTGTTTAATAACAAATCGTGTGCCGTATGCATAATGGTGTTAAGCATAGGCGCTACTCCCATTACCCAGCCGATGCCGCCGAATAAAGCAAAAATAATTAGCAGACATACTATACCTTTTGGCAATATCTGCTTCGACTTTTTAGTCGTGTTGTTCTGTTGGTTTTGTTCCATTTTCGTTTAGGATTATATCACAGGTTTAAAATTTCGGGCGTAAAATTACTATATTTTTCACAATTACAAAACTAAAAATTGAAAAATATTTAAAGTACGATTAACTTATGCTATAAGCCTCGTAAGAATACGCTCATAAGGTTATCCTAATGCCTGCCATTTACAACAATCTTATCTTATGGTTTAAACAAAAAAATCGCATTATAGGTTATTAAGTGTTGAAAATATAGAAGAACAGAGGACAATATAAATGTAAAGATTTCGCCAAACCTGCCAAACGGTGCAACAAATTGGTTATCAACGAATTGCAATACCCATTGTTTTACATTGCAAAAGAGCCTGTTTTACACGATAAAAGTGCCTATATTGCAACGCAAAACAGGCTCTTTTGCAACATAAAACCGCAAGCATCGTTTTTTACTTGCAGTTTTCTTGACAAATCAAAGCGGTTTTATATACCTATTAGATCTATTATATGAGGACAAAATATGTATTACCTGTCATACGTATAGAGCTATTTTAACGATGTAGGCTACACGAAAAGAAAATCCTCAGCACCTACTTTTTATTCATCAAAGCCGATGGGCCTGATTTGCTTTTGCGTTTCGCTATAAACAAAACCAGCTGCGTGTAGCCGCTTTTTCAGGTCTTCTATATTTTCATTGAAACTATTGCAGAGCGATGATAATGTATCAAATTCTCCATCGCGCAACAGCATATTCACTGCACTAACGAGGATTGCAGGGTCGTTGGGTAACTTTTCCATAAAACAAAATAATATATTGTGGATTTTAAAAGAAAGGCAACAAAATAGTCTAAAGTCTGATTTTGCAGCCTTCGTATAATATAAGGGTATTGAAAAATGCCCCAACTGGCAATGCCAGATTTAGGGCATTATAGGGTTATTTCATCGATTCGCTAACGAACTGCAGGGGCAGTAGGTCTTTAATCGTATTGATTACATAAACTCCTTCTGTACCATAAAGCAAGATACGAACAGGCTTTTTGTATCGGTCTTCTACCTCTAACACCACCTGTCGGCACGATCCGCAAGGCACAATAGGTAGTTTCATCAGTCCTCCTCCATTGCGTGCAGCAATGGCTAATGCCTTTATGGGTTGGTCTGGGTGTGTGCTTTGCGCTGCAAATATAGCCGACCGCTCTGCACAGAGTCCTGATGGATAGGCCGCATTTTCTTGATTTGCCCCTATCACAACTTCGTCATTTTCTAACAATAAGGCTGCTCCTACACAAAAATGGCTGTATGGCGAATAACTATTTTTGGTGGCTTCGATGGCCGATTTTATAAGCGCTTGCTCGTCAGCCGACAATTCTTCTGGTTGGCAAACACTTATTTGTATGTTGATATTGATTTGCTTCATACGTTATTTTATGTTCTTTCGCTTATTCGGGTCTGTACTCATAGCACCCAACATCGGGTTTTGCATCTCGTGTAAACCCATCATGATCGGTAGTACTAAGCCCATTGGGGAGTGTAATTCCTATATCACGAGCCTTCGATTTTTCTGAAAGATGGAAATCGTATGCCTGCTTATCACCATCGATCTTGCGGAAATGCTTCTCTCCCGACTGCACAGTGTCGGTGGCTTCTTCCCACACTACGTCGATGTATTTGGTTGCATCGATTTCCGTTGGCTTTATTGTGCGCAAGATACTATGGTCAAATTTGAAGTTATAAGCGGTTTCATCGGTAAATGCTCCCATAATTACGTCGGCGGCATAACCCGTTATCAAGGTGTTGAAAACATGGAATTGATGGAGTGTATACTGCTTTCCATCGCTGCTATTTCCAAACCTTAGGGCTGCCCCACGATTTCCATCGAATGGATAAAACTGCGCAAGGGTGCAATGACTCAGTGTTATAATACCGCCAAAGAAAGCTGCACAGTCTTTCAATGTATTTGTTATCTGGCTATTGCTGACATCTATTTTGCAGTTGGTAGCCAGCAAACCATATCCTTGACAGTTATGAATCGTGCTTCGACGAAGCGAAAGTGTAGTACGATCGACACTTGAAGAGTCGCATACAATACCATTATAAGTAGAATGGATATCTGCAAACTCTATTTCATTGTCGTAACTTGATGTGTTGAAATGTATGCCTTGCCACTGTCCGCTAACGCGATCGTAAGGCAAATAGTCGAACATATAATCGAGACGATCGCCTCTTAGCGTAACTATTTTGTCTTTTGTACCTGCTATTTTCAGCTGTCCGTGCACGTCAATGCCTGCTTTATTTGCAAAGTAAAGGGTTGTTCCAGCGCCTATTGTAAGCGTTGCGCCTTCATAAACCTTGATACCTCCCTTCACCACAATGGGCTTTGTGCTTTGTATTATTGTATCATGCTTCACTTCAATATTCTGCAATAGTTCGGCATCCCAGCTATAAGCTCTTAGGTTTACCTTCTGTTGCACCGAACTTTCGAGTGTAAACACAAGGTCGTCCTCCACCAGTTGCGGATCGTTTTTACCATTCTTAGGCGTCGTAAGTTCTACGAACACACGAATGCTATCCTTATTTCGCACTTCAAGTCCGTTTACCTGATAACCATTTGTCTGCCCCAAGTAGATACCATCTACATTTACACGGAAACCTGTTTGATTGCCTTGTGCCAACCGAACATTGGAAAGACGAATGCCATCTCCTGACTTATTGTAGACCCAAAAGGTCTTTGTAGGGGTTGGAACCTTCGAAAATGTAGTATCAAGACGTACCGTATCTGCTGAAAATGCCAGCCTATTATTTACCGACGTTGTAAATGTATCGTCGTCGTTGCAAGCCGTTACCAATCCGACAACAGCCAACAGCAACATATATGCAAGTATTCTAAACTTCTCCATCGGTATTATAACGCTGAAAAACACTACTTATTACATTATTATAATAAAAATACAAGCAAACGTGCGATAGTCTGTACTCACGGTGCAAAAGTGCTTTTAAAAATCTGTACTGCTGCTTTCGCTCTCCAAAAGCGCAGCTCAAGAGTTAAAATATTTTAATAAATAGGGGGGGGTAAATGCTTTAATGTCAAAATAAAGTATTACATTTGCAACATATTATAACGATAAAACCAATCTAATAATAAACAACGCAGCATCTATGAAACAAAAGAAATGTTTATTTAGCCTTATACTTACCTTATTGGTGAGCATACCAATGATGGTAAGTGCAGATATTGTTACGGGTAAAGCTGTAGACGACAAGACGGGCGAACCGTTGGCAATGGCGTCAGTACGGATGGAGTGCAAGATGGGTGGATCCATTCATACCATCACTACCACTACCGACTCGTTGGGCAATTTCAGCAATCAGTGCTCCTCTGAAGGGAGACTAACGGTTACGGTGAGTCTCTTAGGCTACCACGATACCAAGAAGAGAGGTTACTGTGGAAGCGGTTCGACTGCCGATACCATAAAGTTAGGGGAGTTCAGACTGCAACCGTCAGACGTTGTACTCGATGAAGTGATGGTGTCGGCAAAGGCAAAACGTTTCACCATACAAGGCGATACGATTGTGTTTAACCCTGCTGCATTCAAGCTAACCGAAGGTGCACGACTGAAAGAACTCATAGAAAAGCTGCCAGGCGTAACGAAAAAGGACGGCAAACTCTACTGGAACGACAAACCTTTGCGCCTCCAAATGAACGGACACGATATATTCGGAGGAAGCGGAATCGTTGCCGACCTGCCTGCAGAAGCTGTTCAGAACATTAAAAGCTACAACAAAGCGAGCGACTTTGCCAAACATTCGGGCAAAGACGACGGGAAGGAAGACCAAGTGTTGGACATTAAAATAAAGGCGGGCTTTATGGATAAATGGTATGGCGACATAAAGGCAAAGCTACAATCGCCCAAGAACTACGAGGCCTCCATAAGTTCTTCAAAGCTCAGCGATAAAAATCCTATTATGTTCCAATTCGATGCTAACAATGTAAACCGATATCAGAAAGTAGGTACAAGCTGGTGGGAAAGTGGCGACTTCGACTATTTCGGCAAGGCACAGAATGCAGCCTTAGGCTATCAGCACAACTGGAAAGCAATAGCCAACGAATATCACTTTGTTGCACTTTCTTCTAACTTCAATCACAAAGATGGTTGGGGAACCGACTACGAAGCCGCACAATACTTCTCGCCAAACAATGTAACAACGTGGAGCCTCAACCGAAAGAAACACTATAACCATGAAATAGCGCCCGAAGTGCGTGCCGAATTGCTGTCGTTTGTAGATAGAAATAACATCGCTGCAGCACACTTAATTTTCAATTACACATTGCAACGAAACAATACAGAGACAGGTAGCGCACGCTTCGACACCGATACGAAACCTTACGGAGACTTTCCTTTAGACTTAGCACTAAGCGCAGGGCACGGCGATGCAGTCTATCGGCACATTATAAACCGAGAACGTTCGTACCAGCAACAAATAAACGAAGGTGGAGGAATTAAACTCGAAGGTATCTGGAAACACTTCATTGCCAAGAAAGCACAGTTGGAAATCAATGCCGAAATGGAATACCAGAACGGCAACAACCGCTTCGATGCTCATCGCGAGCTGGAGTATATAAACAAAGGAACATCTTCGCCACTCTATCAATACAGCCGCGCGCCCTATCATAACATAGAGGCAAGCGGAAAGGCTGCATTGGAATACCACATAAACGATGCTCTTATGCTAACCGCAGCAGAGCAATTTAAGGCTAGTAACAATAACATTCGGCAGAGCTTTTACAGTTCGCCCATTGCTTCGAAAATAGAAAGCGACCCTGAGAGTGTGCTCGATGTAGCCAACAGCTATCGAAGTAAACACTTAGAAACCAATGCCACAAGTACGCTTGGTATAACTTACAAGGTGGGCAATTGGCAGTTTATTCCTACCGTAGACTATAATTTCGATTGGGAACAACTGAACTATCAGCGTGGTAGATTAGACACTGTGGCACACCGCAATAGTAATACCTTTATGCCGGGAATGGCTGTTAAATGGAAGTTGAACAAGAATAATCGCTTCGATATTGCATTCAACTACACAACAAAGCTGCCCGACCTGCTGGCTACATTGGGCTATCGCGACGACACCGACCCATTCTGGATAGTAGAAGGAAACCCTCTATTGCATCGCAGTCATCAGCATACAACCTCGTTAAACTATGCTGCCACAGCGACAAAACAGCAAGCTATGTTCCTCTTTAAAGTGGGATACACACACATTATCAATCCTATTGCTACTGTATATAACTTCGACCCACAAACAGGCGTGTACCGTAGCCACAGCGAAAACGTGCGAAGCGGCAACGATTGGTTCGCTGAAGTAACCTACGACCGAAGCTTTGGCGACTACATACACTTCTCCAACAAGGCAGAAGCGCATTTCAAGAAAGCGTATGGCTATCTTGCCGATTTCAACGGACACGCTGCACAAGAGCAAAACCAACTGAAAATGTTTACTTTCGTATCAAATCCCGAACTGTCGTACGAAAGCGATTGGCTGAAGGCTGGCATCTTCGGAGAAATTAATTTGCAACGAAACAGATACTCGCTGGCGAGCCAATACAACAACACACCTATTGAATATGTCTACGGATTGCGCGCAACACTGAAGTGGAAAGGCTGGGAGATAAACAACGAAATACAAGACAAAGCCACAACAGGCTATTTATCGCAGACTCTGAACCGCCACCGCATAATATGGGAGGGCTACATTCGTTATGTTTGGAAGAAGAGTAAGAACTGGATTGGATTAAGTTTCGACGATATTCTGAACCAAAACCGCTATTATGAACTTAACGTAAACTCAACAAATCGTACCGAAAAGTGGAACGAATTTCTGCACCACTACGTTAGCTTAACCTTCAATTACCACTTCGACGCAAAAGGCAATAAAAAGTAAATATCCGCTCTCCGCTCTGTACCACTATTGCCTTCTGTTGGCAGCACTATGGTTTGCTGCCAACAACACTATGGCTTATGCTCTATTTATCGTTAGATAAATGGTTTTACCAGTGTATATACACTATACTGAAACGAATGTACATCTATGGATCTACGAATGTATATCTATGGATCTACGAATGTGCATCTATGGATCTACGAATGTACATCTATGGATCTACGAATGCGCATCTATGGATCTACGAATGTACATCTATGGATCTACGAATGTGCAATTGTTGATGAACAAACACTACGCCATAGAAATAACGGAGCAATTCCATTGTGTAGAGCAAAAAAACAGCAGACATCTAACTTATTAGATGCCTGTTGTTTTGTTGTTTCGTCTTAATTGGGCGTTACGTCGCACCCATATTGTTTTATCTTTATACCATTAACCTTTGGTAACTTTCGTATTCTTGCTAAAAGGTGGTTTGCTGCATTTTGGTTATGAAATATATAGGTATGCTTAGCAATAAAACAAAATAAGCCGAGCTTCTAACGGCTACTTTTGTTTTTAACAATATAAACTCTCACTATTTAGCATCTGCCCTTACAAGTTGCATTGCTATATTAACAGCTTGCCTAATACGGTCTGCCATACCAATGCCGTTGCGCAGATTGCCACCTATTATTAAGCCCTTATAGTTCTGTTCAATGCGTGTAATGGCTGCAAAACGCTCTCCACTCGATAGCTCATACTGTGGAATGGCACGCTCGTGTCGGAATATTCGTATCATCTCAGGGCGTATATTGTGTGGAAACCGAAGCATAGTAGGCAATGCTTTGGTTACTATTTCGCACAATTCGTTATCGTTCTTCGTAAGCATTTCAGCGTGTTTCACCCCACCGAGGAAGAACGAAAAGAGTGCGCCCTGTGTAGGACAACGATGCGAAAAGCAAGCCGATGGGAAAAGAATACCCAACAATTGTTGCTGCTCGCAAGTAGGAATAAGTCCGCCGAAGGCTTTATTTTCAACACCTTGCGCATTGGTTAATCCCACGCTAACTTGCACAATGGGTGCGTAGTGTAGGGCAGAGATAGGCATAATGTCGGCGTTATCAACAAAGGGCAACATAGTTTTTAGCTCGTAAGCCCCCACAGTTGTAACCACGTGCCTACTATGCAAACTTATTTTTTCGCCACTTGTATTGGTATAGTTCACCTGCCATATTCCTTCCAGCGGTGTAACAACAACATTGTTGGCTTGTAAAACTATATTCTGAAATCCTACCGATTGTGCCAGAGCGTCCACCAAATGTTGCAATCCGCCTACCGCCGAGAACACCTTTTTAGTAGCCAATCGGTCGCGTTCAGTCTTCCTTTCCCTTCCTTTGGCTATGCCTCCACGAATAAAACTTCCATAGTTCTGTTCCAAGTTGTAGAGCTTTGGCAGTGCATATCGTGTAATGAGCGAGTGCGGATCGCCAGCATATACACCCGAAATAAATGGGTCTACAGCATAGTTTAAATAGCTTTTACCCAGTCGTCGAACAACCATTGATGCCACATCTTCGTTTGGATTGGTACCCTTTGCACGGAAAGGTTCGAGCAATATTCCAAACTTATCTGTCCAACTGAATAGCGGTGTGCGTATCGCAGTAATCAAGTTAGATGGTAAGGCATAAAACTTTTTACCTTTCCATATCCACCGTTGCTTAGCTTCGTTGTGTGCCTCCTCGAGTGTGCAGCCTTCTTTTTCCAAATCTTTAAATAGTTCAGCCACTTCAGGATAGCTTACAACACCCGTGTTTGGTCCGCTTTCGAACGTGAAACCATCTTGTCGATGAGTTTGAATTTGTCCGCCAAACCTATTTGTTTTCTCTAACACAACCACCTCTTTACCGTGCTTTCGCAACGTGTGTGCAGTAGTTAGTCCTGTAAGTCCGGCACCTATAACAATAGTGTCTATAATATGTTGTGTTTCGTTTTGCATTGTGCAAAGAATAAAGAGTTTATACTGGTTTTGAAAATAGTTTATGATTGTTGCGCATCATGGGGTCGAAAGTAGCAGCAACATTACGCACAAAGGTCATACCATCGTTAGTTAGTTTCACCGAATTGGTATCGAATGTAATCAAACCATCAGTCTGAAGTTCTTTCAGTTGCGTCTCATCGTAGTGTACAGCTTGCTTAATATCATCAACCGAGCAATGCAACCTTTTAGCCATATCGTTCCAATTCACAGAGTTGTTGCACATAATACATTCTATTACTTCGCGTGTTATGCGCTGCCACGACGCCAAAGCGTAACCTTTTGTAATGGGCAATTGGTTTGCATTTACTTGCGAAATGTAGGCAGAAATATCTTTCGTGTTTTGTGCATACGCCTCGTCTAACTGACTGATGCCCGACACGCCAAAGGCATAAACTTGTGCTGTAATGCGACGTGGACAATAGCCTTGAAAGTTTCTATGCAAAGTTTGGTGCTGTAAAGCCACATTCAAATCATCGTCGGGCAACACAAAGTGGTCCATACCAATAGCACAATAGCCCTCCTCCTGAAGAAGTTTAGAAGCCTCTTCAAACATTTTTAGTTTTTCGGTTTGTGGGGGCAAGCCAGCTTTCTCCAATATCATTTGTCGTTTAAAAATACTTGGCAGGTGTGCATAACTAAAGGTTACTAAGCGGTTAGGATGTAGTTTTATGGCAGCTTCTATAGTAGAAACAAACTCTGCTACAGTTTGTCCGGGCAAACCATAAATAAAATCGAAGTTCACCTTTGCACCGCCCTTACGCAATATATTCATAATATCTTCAACAGGCAAAATAGATGGTCGACGATTTACGGTGTTCAAAACATTCGCATTAAAATCTTGAATGCCTAAGCTGAAACGATTAAATCCACTGTCGAGCAAGTATTGCCAATCGGTTGTGTCGAGATATCCAGGGTGGCATTCAATAGCAATCTCTGGTTGTTCAATGGTGTCGAAAGCCTCCAATAGGTGTTCGTTGAGCGAACGAATAAAGTGTAAAGGCATTGACGATGGACTTCCTCCTCCATAATGTATCTGACTTATCTTGCGATTTTTGTGCAAATGAGGTAGCAGTAAATCAATCTCTTTGTGTAGTGTGTTGAAATATTCTTCCACCCGTGAAGGTTTCGCCATCGCAACAGAGTTACAGCCGCAATAGTGGCAAAGATGTCTGCAGAAAGGCACATGTATATAAAAGGAAATATTGTCGGCAATTGCATTGTTCGATGCTTCTACAGCTTTCAGATAACGTTGTGCATCGAAAGCTTCAAACTCGTTTGCCGTCGGATAGCTTGTATAACGAGGAACAGGTACATTATATTTCTTAAAAAGAGCTTCGTTCATTATTATTTCACTGTTTTATTCATTTGTAAAGTGTATAAGAAAGATGCCAATGCAATGGCGCTTTGTGTAGCAAACATTCCAGCATAGCCCACATAATGTGCAATGACACCGCCTATAACTGCTATTATAATTCCCATCAAGTGAGTTATAACGGTTTGAACTGTAAAATCGGTACCTTCTCTTCCCACTCGTACATGTTTCATAGATGAAGTGTAAACCACAACAGTTCCCATACCATAACTGCCCCATAACACAACAATAGCAATGGTTAAGGTTAGAGTTGTTGTGAAATTTTGGTTTATAGATAGGAATACAAAAATGAGTGTTGCCAGGAACATTATGAATGCAAATACAGACCGCATACGCTGATAGCCATAACGACGCACCAAAATTCCTGCTGGATATGCCATAACGAAGGCTGCACCAATGCCAATAATGCCACATAGGAAACCTATTTCTTTCATAGAGTAACCCAAATCTACCATAAAAGGTTTAAGTATAGACATAATGCCAATGATACCTGTATAGTAGAGAACTAAGAAAACTATTTGTCGTGCTATGCCTTTTTGCGTGAAAAATAGTACAAAGTCTTTCCACGTAGCACGCTGTTTTGTTTGTGTTTCTTGTTGGAAACTAAGTTTCTTATGTAGTAATAGTGGAACAAGTGCTATAAGAACAAAAATACTGAGACATTGTGTTACACTATTCCAACCATACGAATGGAGCACCATAAGTAATACACCACTTCCTAAAAGACTTCCGCCAAAACTACCCATCGATTGCATACTGTTAAGTAATCCACGTTGTTTGGTTGTTGATGTGCGTATAGCTAAAGCATCAGTTGCAATATCTTGTGTGGCTGAAGCTGCCAAAGCCAAAAGTATTATTGCTATTAGAATATGGAAATAAGAGGGCAGAATTGTATGTAAATCGAAGAGGCTTGTTATAAAAATAAGTAGTGCATAAGTAATTTCAGCACCAATAATAGCTCGTTTATAGTTGCGCACTGTATTACAATAACGGTCTATTGCTGGCGACCAAAACACTTTTAATATCCATGGCAGTTTTATTATTTGTAGCAATCCAATAACGGATAGCGACACTGCTTGTTCGCGCATAATAACTTGCAGTGCCGTAGTAAAAAAACTCATAGGCACTGCTTGAGCTATATATAGACTAAAGAAGGTAGACAGATAAGCTACCTTCTGTGTTTGTTTTTTGTTCATAGAGAAAAGATAATCTGATACTATGGATTAAGTTTAAACACCAAAGAGGTGCCTATCATAAAAGGTTTACCTTGTTGAGCAAATGCTGCAGACGAAACAAAAGCATAGCTCATATAATGTGTATTGGTTGTATTCTTTGTCCAAACTTCCCATGTGAAACGTCCCTTTGTTGCTGCAATCTTCAGATTGAGAAGCGCATAAAAAGGTTGTTTTAACTTGTTATCTTCTGTCCAATATATTTTTCCAGTACCTGTAAGTGCAGCATTAAACATAAGTTTATCTAATCCTGCTACATTAGAAAGTGTATAATTAGCTACAAACGACATAGTTTGTTTTGGCACCATTGGTAACATATTGCCAGTAAAATCTACGGTTGCACTTTTCTTATAATATAGGAATTGCGCATAAGTATAACCATAATTTGCTTGCAATTCTAAGCTTGTGATAGGACGATAAGTTGCCGAAAGCTCGAAACCTTTACTGTTAGAATGTCCTGCATTATTAATAATATTTCCTACACCAGGTACGGTAGTTGTTACTTGTTGATGTTTCCAATCTATGTAGAATAAACTCATTTCTGTTTGAAGAGTTCCATTAAGGAAAGCCAACTTTGCTCCAATTTCGTAATTCCAATTGTATTCTGGATCGTAAGCTGGAAGTTTCTGTGTAGTAGAAGTAACATTATAACCACCAGCTTTATAACCACGTGCTATAGAAGCATACACCATTTTGTTGGCAGAAATTTGCTGACTGAGTGTAAATTTTGGTGTTATCTGACTAAAGTGCATGCGGTCTTTATACGTTGCTGTTTGTACATTACTTGCAAGTCCTGTGCTTAGATTATATTTGTTTGCTGTATAGTTTTCGCCTACTCGTTCATAATCGTATCTCAATCCTATTGATGCATGTAGTGTTTTTGTTATATCATAAGTAGACTGATGGTAAATAGCTCCTCCCCAAGTAGGATTATTATAGAACTTAGGAGTAGCAAAGTCTTTTGTTATGAACTGTGTTTCAACACTATTATTTAATTTTTGGTAGAAGCCGAAAGCACCTATAATCCAATGATAGCGATTATTATTGTTTGCCGAACGTAATGTAAGCTCTTGGCTTACGAGAGTTTGTTTCAGTCCTGTTATAACAAAGTAGAGGTCTTTTGGTGTAAAATCTTGGTCTATATATTGTTTATCTTTACTGTATTGGAATGATGTTTGTGAATTGAAGTGGAGTTTATCTCCTTTATAAAGCCAATTTAAGCCAGCCGAAAGAACATTTCGTCTATAGCTACTGTAACGATTGTAGTTTACAGATTCTACCGTGTTATTGGTTGCGTTATATTTTCCGTAAGGATAACCACCTTGTGTAGAATGATCGAAAAGAACATTCAAACGCATTGTCCAAAGTGGAGCTGCTTGCCATGCTAATCCCATTTCTGCATTGGCACTTTTCAAATTATCTGCTTTTTCTCCCGTTGCTATATTGCGAAAAAATCCATCGTTTCTATGATAATTTCCTGCTACGTGAAGTCCTAAACGTTGTGTAAGTTTCTGATAATGCGATAAGCCTAAACGTAAATCGTTGCGCGAACCATAACTCAATTTGGCTATAGTGTTTTGATATTCTAATGGTGAATAGGTATAAATATTGATAAGTCCGCCTGTAGAATTTCGTCCATATAATGTACCTTGTGGTCCGCGTAGAATTTCTATTCCGTTGATTCCTGCTATATCTAAATCAACAACTGACCGTTCAAAATAGGGCATTCCATCAACATATAGTCCAACAGAAGGGGCATTTGTTTTAGAACCAATACCTCTAATGTAGATAGGTGTATTTTGTCGTGCACCATAATCTGCTATAAAAATATTTGGAAACACACTACTTACATCGCGTAAGCCATTTAATTCGTTGTGGTTAATAAACTGACTCCCTGCCACAGATACTGACATTGGAGCTTTACTAATGTTGTCTTGTTTAAACCCATTCACTACAACCTCTTTTAATATGTGATGTTGTGTGGTTGTTGAATCGGTTACTTCTGCCATTGCACAAAGTGGAAAGAGTGCTGTACATAGTAAGAAAGAAAATTTCATAACTCTTGTTCTTTTTAATGTGGGTGCAAAGTTACGTCTTTCTTTTTTTACATACAATCATCATTTATAAGGAAATTTATAAGGAATATTGCTGAAAATGTGAGATTATAACTATGTGCTCAACTTTCGGTTGTTATATTCTTACCAATGGTTTTGTTATATTCTTATTAATACTTTTCTATGTTTTATTGCTCACTTGCAAAATGCCAACAACTATAGAATGTAGATGCCTATATATAATAAGGTGTAAACAATTAGAATAGTCGTCCCTTAAAAACAATATTTCAGCATAAATCTTGTATTGACAAGCTCTATGCTGATTCTTTTTATAAGGTCCAAAAGAACTCTCATAGCTCTTTTGAAGTTATATGCTGCTGCAGCTAATAATACATTGATAGCATCTCCTTTCACACCTTTATAAAAGTTGCGAGATAATCGGTGGTCTGCTTTAAGATGTCCTATCGTTGGCTCTATACCAGCTCGTTTACAAAATAACTTGTGTTTCTTTCTCTTTTGGTAGTAGCTGTCTTTAGGAATATAATATCAAGCATATCCATGGCAAACCCTTGCATCCTCAGACGCAGGGAAAGATAGAACGATATCACAGATCGATGAAAAATGTGATTAAGCTAAATCATTATTTTTGTCCCTCTGAATTGGAAAATGCTATCGATGGGTGGGTGAAATATTATAATGAGAGAAGGTTTCATGAATCGTTAGATAATCTTACACCCAAAGACGTATATTTAGGGCAAGGGGAGAAAATCAAAAAGATAAGAGAAATAATAAAGCAAAATTCAATCAACAAAAGAATTTTTGATAATAAAACAATGAAATATCAGAGTAAATAACTACATTTGCAGTTGTGCACTTTTGTTTGACAACGTACAAGTAGTGGTAATAAAACAACTGTTGGTTTATGAAAAATATCATGTTTTTACTGTTCTCTACAATCGTTTTTGTTGGTTGTGCAAATAAAAACAACTATACTAACGAAGTTTTCTCAACTACACTCCAATGCAATGACAGTGTTATAAATATTGATCTGTTTTGGATTGAGAATAAACGAACTCCTTTGACCGGTGGAATAGTGGTAGAGGTTAGTAATGCCGTTGGTATTATAGACATACAGAAATATATATTTATCCAGAAAGACTGTCAAATTATATTGAGTAGTGAATCTGAAGCGGATATCTGTACGCTTAACTTAACGCCGTATTCAGAGAATTCCATAAGAATTAGTAATATCAACGCACCAATATTCTATGTAAAATCTGACAGTCTCGTGCTTTATAAAAAGAAGTGAAGTGAAATATAATATATGAAGTTATTAAAAACAAATGCGGCACGCAAACGCAAGCCACAATAATGATAAATAACAGAATGTATAACATTAAAACTGCAAGTCTATAGTAAACCACATATAGATTGTTTGAACTTACCCATACAAGGGTATGTCCCAACACCCTTATAAGGGTAACGGGCAATACCCTTATAAGGGTGTTCCTCATTACCCATATAAGGGTATTAAAAGCCGTAAGCAATAAACAGAAAAAAATAACGTTACATAGTCGTTCCTTAAAAACAATATTTCAGCATAAAGCTTGTATTGACAAGCTCTATGCTGATTCTTTTTATAAGGTACAAAAGAACTCTCATAGCTCTTTTGAAGTTATATGCTGCTGCAGCTAATAATACATTGATAGCATCTCCTTTGACACCTTTATAAAAGTTGCGAGATAATCGGTGGTCTGCTTTAAGATGTCCTATTGTTGGTTCTATACCTGCTCGTTTACAAAATAGTTTGTGTTTCTTTCTCTTTTGGTAGTAGCTGTCTTTAGCTTTAGGAACGTCTGGAATGAGTATCTTTGTCTGCCCAATCTGCTTTATACCTCTATACCCTCTATCTCCTGCTAACTTATCAACCTGCTTTCCTGTCATCCTTTGGGTTTGTTCCAATGTCTTTTCGATAGTATGCCCATCATATTCATTCCTAAAAGAACATGCACCAATAATAAGTCCTGACCATGAGCGAAGAATAGATACTTTATTGCCAAACTCATATTGCTTATGTTCCTTACCCTTGCTGATGCAAACTACATCTGGTTCGTGCAGAGAATATACTTTGTTCTTTGACTTCCTATTCTGAGAAAGAACTCTGTAATATAGCTCAAACATCTTCTCATATCCTTTCCTTCCCCCAAGATTACGCTCTAGCTCTCTTACTAATCTACCTGCTATGGTCTTCAGTTGCCTATCTGCCTTAAGAGCTTTCTCTTGAAGTCTCCTCTGTCGGCTGAAAGACAGTCTTGCTCTGGGGAAGAAGAGGAAGAATTGCAGTCTGTTGTCTTTGAAAGCAAATATAGAAAAATGGATTCAAAAGTCAAAGGAATACAGATTAAAAGACTTACAGATTATGGATATTTAACGGTTCTTTCCTGTCTGCTGGCTTTCATCATTCAGACTGTCTTGTAATCTCATTCATATTACCTCGCAAAGTGACTCATTTTACCGCGTGATTAGAGTCACTTTACAAGGTGATATGAGGCATATTGCAAGGCTATAAGAAGAGATTTGTTATCTGTTTGATACTCAGGGTTTTATTAACAGTGATAGACTAATGCGCGTTTGGCGAAGTCAAGATGTAGAGAGCGGAGTATCAATGAAGATTATCAAGAATCTATTTTATTTTTCTACATTCTATTTTTACATTTTCCTTGCCTTCAGAATTGCTGATATAAGGACTTTCCAAATAGTATTTTCCTTTCTTGTGATATAAATTCACTGTGGGTGAAACGCTTCTGTCAATATTGGGCATCGGTGTGTCTTCCGAGAGCGATTTGACAAAATCAAGGGAGAGTTTGTCTTCCGTTTCGTTTTTTACACTACATTGGATTTCAAAGGCAGTCATTTGCCCATTACCGCTGAATACACACCGGTCAGCCGCGATGCTCAATGTGTACTCTATGAAAGGCGAGGGAACAACGGTGGTATCTGAAATGAAATATTCATAGTCACCGAACCATTTGGGATTTTGGACGGCTACGATAGGTGTGGGGCTTTCTTCGGTTTCTTGATCATCACACTTTTCCTTTATTTCTTTGAAATATCCTTTCTTGTTGGTAAAGTAATTGTGGTATACTTCGCCATCTTCCATATACTTATATGTCCATAAAGCTTTATTCTGGTCAATTATCTTACATCTGAAGGGTATGAAAATATTATTGACAAAAGATATGATGAACTCATTATCTTCTAAATGTACTGTGTCTATGGGATAATGTGTGTCTTCCATATCATACTGCACAAAGAGTTCTTTTTTTATTGTATCGACATATATTTTATGTGCTACATCAAAGCAAGCATGGTATATTATGGTATCCCCATGGTCTGTAATTGTCAATTGCTCCCAATTTCCAACAAAGGAATTGTTGTTGCTGTCTTTTATGTCATACCATTTTTGTGCATTGCTGCATGAGTAGAAGAATAAAAGGAAAAATAAGATATTTAATAATTTCATAATTAATTCCTCCTAATTTGTGTTACTACATATTTTTTTGTTGTATTATATTTTGTTGTACCTCGTAAAGAGTAGTCAACTTGATTGAGAGTTAAAATTGTACGTTGTCAAATAAAAGTGCACAACTGCAAATGTAGTTATTTACTCTGATATTTCATTGTTTTATTATCAAAAATTCTTTTGTTAATTGAATTTTGCTTTATTATTTCTCTTATCTTTTTGATTTTCTCCCCTTGCCCTAAATATACGTCTTTGGGTGTAAGATTATCCAACGATTCATGAAACCTTCTCTCATTATAATATTTCACCCACCCATCAATAGCATTTTCCAATTCAGAGGGACAAAAATAATGATTTAGCTTAATCACATTTTTCATCGATCTGTGATATCGTTCTATCTTTCCCTGCGTCTGAGGATGCAAGGGTTTGCCATGGATATGCTTGATATTATATTCCTTACAGAGATACTGTTTGAGAGAGGAAGCAATATAACATGGTCCATTATCTGATAACAGACAAGGAGGATTCTGGAATGTAACTCCTGCCTTCTTAATTGCTTTATCTATTG
>NZ_JABZSJ010000073.1:0-11151 GCF_015262605.1 Prevotella aurantiaca
TTGTCACATAAGAGAAAACGACGCTAAAATAAGCACATTTTTGTCACATAAGCCGGTAGACTAAAAAACTCTAGGTGTCCATTACGACCAACCTTATATAAATAGAAATGAATATCCTAAGTGATTAAGAACACTTTTTTAAGTCTAAAATACAAAAGCCAACCCCATTATTGGTGGGGTTGGCTTTTGTATTTTCTATGATGTTGTGGAGCGTTTTACTCTGCTGGCTTCATATTTGTGTAAACATTCTGTACGTCGTCGAAGTCTTCGAGCTTTTCAATCATTTTGTCAATAGTTTCGCGTTCTTCTTCTGTAACTTCTTTTAAATCGTTTGGAATACGAGTAAATTCGGCAGAAGTAATTTCAAAACCATTGTCTTCCAAGTGCTTTTGTATTTCTCCAAAGCTAGTAGGTTCTCCATAGATAGTTATTTCACCTTCTTCATCGTCTTGATCGAATTCGTCTTCTACACCATAATCAATAAGGTCAAGAATAAGTTCTTCCATGTCGATACCTTCCTTTATCTTGAAAGTAAATACAGCTTTATGGTCGAAAAGGAATGCTAACGACCCTTGTGTACCAAGTGTTCCGTTGAATTTATTGAATACTGATCGAACATCACCCACAGTACGAGTTGTATTGTCGGTTAGAGTGTCTACAAAGATTGCTATTCCATGAGGGCCATATCCTTCGTATGGTACCTCCTTGTAGTCACTTGTATCTTTACCCATTGCATTTTTTATGGCGCGCTGGATATTATCTTTTGGCATATTCTCACGTTTGCAAGTTGCGATAATAGCACGCAAACGTGGATTAGTTTCAGGTTCTGGACCGCCAGCCTTTACAGCAATAGCAATTTCTTTACCCAACTTTGTAAACGTACGAGCCATATGGCCCCATCTTTTTAGCTTTGCAGCCTTGCGATATTCAAATGCTCTTCCCATAGGAATTGTTTATTTATCGGAGTTCTGCTCCGAGTTTTGTTGTTATGTTTTTAATTAATTTCTGCATAATGGCGTCAATTGCTTTGTCATTCAAAGTCTTTGTCTCATCTTGGAGAATGAAGTTTACGGCATAGCTCTTCTTGCCTTCAGGGAGATTTTTACCTTCGTAAACGTCAAAGAGTTCAACTTTCTTTAAAAGTTTCTTTTCAGTTTGGCGAGCAATTTCTTCTATTTGTGCAAATTCTATATTAGAATCTAGCAAGAGTGCCAAGTCACGGCTGACGCTTGGATATTTTGATATTTCTTGGAATTGTAATTTATTTTTTCGAATGGCTTTCATTAACTCAGACCAATTAATATCAGCATAGAAAACTGCTTGCGAGATATCCATTTTCTTCAACAGCTTGTGACTTAAGATACCCATTTCTACAATTGTTTTTCCACCACGAGTTTTTAGTTCTAAGCCTTTATCGAAGATGTTATTTTGTGATATTTCTGCCACAAGTGCATTAGATGCCATGCCAACACGGCGGAGAATATTCTCAACGTTAGCCTTCAGTTCGTAGAAAGTTGATTCTTCATCAGCATGCGCCCACGAACCTTGCACACGTTTACCTGTTATCCAAAGTGCCAAATGATATTCTTGGCGGTAAGCTTTAACAGGATTTTCCTCGCTCCACTTATCTTGTTCGTATCTATAAGTATTGCCAACTTCAAAGAACTTTAAGTTTTGTGCTTTGCGGTTTACATTTCGTCGAACGCTTTCCAAACCACCAAATAGTAGTGTCTGACGCATTACGCCCAAGTCACTAGATAATGGATTCATTATCTTGACAGTTTGTTCCCAAGGATAAGCATTGAGGTCTGCACCCTCATAATACGATTGTGCAGTAAGCGAGTTATTTAGAATTTCGTTGAAACCTGCACCAACAAGCTGTTCACTCACAATGTCTTCTTTATGGAAGTTCTTATCAGCTTCTTCAGCAATAGTGAGAGAAGACTTTAGCTCAGTTGGAATTTCAACATTATTATAGCCGTAAATGCGAAGAATATCCTCAATAACATCGCAAGGACGTTTTACATCTACGCGATATGGAGGAACAATAAGATCAAGTCCTTCTGCATCTTCCTTAACGATTTCCATTTCAAGACTTGTAGCAATACTCTTAATCGTATCTGCACCAAGTTGTTTTCCTATAAGACGATCGGCATATTCGTAGTTCAAACGAACAGGGAATCCCACCATCTTTGTTGGGTATTCGTCGCAAACTTCCATACTTATTTTGCCACCTGCCAATTCTTTACAGAGAATGGCAGCTTGTTTAAGCGCATAAATAGTTCCATTAGGATCAATTCCACGCTCAAAACGGAAACTTGAATCAGTAGAAAGACCATGTCGACGTGCACTCTTTCTAATCCAAGTAGGGTGGAAGTATGCACTTTCTAACACCACATTGCGTGTGTTTTCGTAGGTTCCACTACCTTTTCCACCAAAAACACCAGCTATACACATTGGTTCTTCTGCATTGCATATAGCAAGGTCGTGTTCGCCGAGTGTATGTTCTTCACCATCAAGTGTGATGAACTTCTTACCTTCGTTTTTATCTTTTACTATAATTTGCTTACCTGTTATCATATCTGCATCAAAGCAGTGCATTGGTTGTCCGTAAGACATCATAATGTAATTGGTTATGTCAACAATGTTATTGATAGGGCGAACGCCTATAACATTAAGTTTGTCTTTTAACCATTGTGGACTTTCCTTTACTTCACAATCTGTGATACTTAAACATGCATAGCGACGGCAAGCATCAGTATTTTCTATCTTAACTTTAATAGGAAGGTCATTATTATCTACTGTAAACTTATCGCAGTTAGGACGATGTAATGCTGTTTTGTAACCATTTTGTTTCAACCATGCATATAGGTCGCGTGCTACACCATAATGACTTAATGCATCAGCACGATTGGCAGTAATGTCTATTTCAATTAACCAGTCGCTATCGAGTTGATAATATTCAGCTGCAGGCATACCTACTTGTGCATCTTCGGGCAAAACAATAATTCCATCATGACTTGTTCCTATGCCGATTTCATCTTCAGCACAAATCATTCCCAAACTTTCAACACCTCTAAGCTTACTTCTTTTAATAGTAAAAGAGTCGTCACCATCATATAAAATACAGCCTAAATCTGCTACAATAACTTTCTGCCCTGCTGCAATATTAGCTGCACCGCATACAATTTGTTGTGGTTCGCCTTTGCCAAGGTCTACTGTTGTAACATGTAAATGGTCAGAATTTGGGTGTTCTTCACAAGTAAGCACTTTACCTACAAAGAGTCCTTTCAGTCCACCACGAATAGTTTCAACCTCTTCTACGCTTCCAACTTCTAAACCTGTTGAAGTTAGTGCAGCCGCTAATTCCTGTGGTTCAAGGTTGAAATCAACGTATTCCTTTAGCCAATTATATGAAATATTCATTTATCTTGTTGTTTTTATTTATCTACGATGTCGTATTTCAAATACATTAAGTAAGTGCAAAAGTACTAATTTTCATCAATATACACAAATCATATAACAAGCATTTTAATAATAAGCATGTTCTGAAAAATATACATAGTGATAAACGTGCAATAAAATGATTTTATGCTTTGTATCTTTTTAATTTTATTTGGTATATTTTTCTTTCCTCTCCATAATTTATTTCAATATACTCTTTCAAGATGAAAGAAACTTCAACATTTGAAAGTTAAGCTCTTTAAGGTTCTTCAATTATCAAGTATATATTAGAATCATTCCCTGTAATTACCGTTTTAGAATGAAAGGGTAGGTGATAACTAACTCAGTAAATGCAGCTTTAGTAGTATGTGCTTTTACGTTTATGCCTAACTTTAATCCATTTAAAGATGGGAACGAATAGTTTACACCAACTCGCTCGTATATTCTTCCTGCTAGTTCTCTATCCATTGAGCCCATTCTGCGAAGTAAGTAAGTACCCAAAGCAACGTTTAATGATAAGTTGTTGTAGAAAATTTCGTGTTTTCCCGCAATTCCTACCGACCAAGGTTTGCAATCTATATTATTGCCGTCTTTTTTTTCTAATTGCTCAATATGTTGCGCATATGTATTATAAAAAGCATCTATTCCTATTCCAGAAGCCCATCTACGTGCATACCTATACATTAAATTAGCCTGTAACGAATAAGTAGGATATCGTTTGAAATCTCCAGTACGATAATTAGGCTCTGAAATTGATGTGCGGAATTGTGTTATTTGCCAATCTTCAACCAACGTTTTAGCACCGATACCGGCAGTTATATCAAGATATAAATATTTTTTAAAAGGGGCGGATTGGAAACTATCATGCTCTTTGATAAGAGTTTCGTAATAAGGAAAATAAACAATACCAACAGATGGTCCAATACTATTAGAACCTTTGTTTGGACGATAGAGTGCACCATTGCTATGATGAACAAATTCTAAACTTGCTCTTACACCCCAATTTGGAGCAAAGCGATAAGTTTGATGAATTCCAGCTCCAAAATACACAAAAAATGGAGTTCCTATAAAGTCGTTGTCTATATTATTTTCTTTGTTGTACCATTTGCGAGTGTAACCAACTCCACCACTTAACGAATAAGACGTTTCCCAATGATAGTTACGATGTATGGCACGCTGAAAAGTACCATATAAAGAAAGAGTATTGCCCAAATGAGAGTCGTATGGTACTTCTTCTGCTTTTCCCCATGCAAAATCGGGAGTTCTATGAAAGCGTACATTACCATTCATAGTATAACGCAAGCCAATTGATAATGACGGATAATTGAAATCTCTTGCGAATGAATTATGATCAGAAGGAAGATAAACATGATTAAATTCTAAAGCAATAGAGCTATTTCCTCCTTCTTTTAAATATTTACGTTGGTTTTTATCTAAGGCGATAACTTTACTTTTCATCACACTTAAAGTAGCCCCCCAATGTTGTATAGAGTCTTTTTCTATAACATCTGCTTGTATAACCACATTGGCAAATGCTATAAATAGAGTAATTACATATAGTTTTTTAATGCTCATGATACACATATTTTACAAGAGTTAATCCTCTCCTATGCTGATTCTATTAGATTTGAGAAAATAATTTCCTATAAATCTTTAAATGTGTCATACTTAGAATAATAATTTAATGCCAAGATATAATCATCAATTATAGGATTATTTTTTTGTTCGAGAACATTCATAATTACATCTTCAAATTGTTCTCCATAATATAAAAGATTTAAAGATTCTTTGATAATAAAGTCGGGATAAACTTCTTCTTCATTGTCTGAAACTGTTGGATACACGTCTAAATAACAAATTAGCTCAGGCTTTAAAGTTTCATCACACGCATACAAACAATAATTTTCGTCTGTAAATCCACCTTCTTTGATTTCCTTAGATATTATCTCTATTATTTTGCTCAATTGATAAGGCTCTTGTAGATTGATTTTTCCCATTTCTATTATCTAATTGCTTTATAGAACCTGTTGAAAATGTTCGTTATGATATATTCCTTATTTAGTAAATTCCAAATATTCGTTCTACATTTTTATTTGTTTGTATGGCTATTTCATCTTCTGTTGTATTATAAACTTCAGCCAATTTGGTAACAATGTGTATCAAAAACGAACTTTCGTTGCGCTTTCCTCGTAAAGGAACAGGTGCCATATATGGAGAATCGGTTTCAAGAACTATACGTTGTAAGGGAACAGACTTTAATGTTTCTGGTAGATTTGATTTTTTGAAAGTAAGTACTCCACCAATTCCCAAAACGAAATTATCAAATGACAATAGCTCTGCAGCTTCTTTTTCATTTCCCGTAAAACAATGGAAAACTCCACCTGGTAGTTGATCTTTATACTTTCCAAGTATTTTAACCATTTCGTTTTGCGCTTTCCTGCAATGTATCATTAACGGTAAACGTGTTTCAATAGACCATTTTACCTGTTCTTCGAAAGCTATTAACTGCTCTTTTTCAAACTCTCTGCTCCAATAGAAGTCTAAACCTATTTCACCAACAGCAATGTAGTTGTTATTTTCAAGTAGCACTGTTTTCATTTTCTTAAGTACTTCTTGATAATCATCTTTCACTTCTTCGGGATGCAATCCCAACATAGGATAGGCAAAGTTTGGAAATAACTTACAGACGTAGTTTATTGATTCGATAGAATTTAAATCAATTGCTGGTACCAGAACTTTTGAAACTCCAACATTTCTAGCTCTTTCTACCACTTCTTGAATGTCTTCTTTAAATTCTATTCCATCTAAATGTGTGTGTGTATCTATTATCATATATTTTTACCTCTTCGTAAGTCTTTATTTAATACTTTTTTATTATTGAATGTTACAAGCGTTGCTCGTTTCTTCTATAATAGTATATAACACCAAATCTTTGGCATTCGTTAAAGCGCTCTTTAGGTGGAAGGTCTGCAAAATGACTTTCTATTGCATTCCATAATTCTAAAATTAATTCATCTATTGCAGGACGCAACTTTGCTATTACTCGATTATCTTTATTTGTGCGTTCTTGCAGTTTTCGTTGTGCTGTATAGGCCTCATTATAAATATCGAAATGTGTAGCTACCATTCCTATCGAAGGATTGTAAATAGCTTTCCCACCTTGTTTCACTCTTTCTTTTTCCCCTGCAATAATTTGAGGTCCCCATTGCAATAACCCATCGGCTGACTTTATATTGGGCAACGATGTTGTGTCTTCGTTTAATCCGTAAAGTAGAAGTTGCTTTCGTTTTATCTCTCCACGCTCTACTGACATTAGTAGCACTTGAATAAAATGGCTAAGAAACATACTTGCACGATATTGCTGACCATCCATTTTTCTCGCATTCCTAACTTGTGCAGACATTGATATCTTATATTGTTCGGTAGCTGTAAGTAGATGGTCATGAAGCGTTTGGGCATTATTTATTAACTTCCAATCAATGAATTTATTTCTGACAGTATAAATATCATTGTTATCTAATAGTGTCTTAAGTGCTTTTAGTCGGGCAGCATCGGTTTTTGGTAAACGTCTGTACGGCATATAAAGAATAATTAATGTAAATAAGAAAAGAATGATGAGTCTTATTTCTGACGTTTCATCATTTTCGCTGCATATTCAGCCAATGCTTCTTTCCTTTCATTAGGTATTTTTACAGCGTCGAGAAATTTCTTACCTTGTTCATAATAGAAATCCATTTTCTCTTTTGCAAGTTTATCTACACCAATCTCATTGTACAGTCGTGTTACAGCTGCAATTTTTTCTTCGGTATCGAAATCGCTTTTATTTATCCATTTTTCAAGTTCTGCTCTTTGTACTGCATTTGCTTGATTGAATGCAGTGATTAGCATGTAAGTCTTTTTATTTGATGTTATATCCCCACCAATTTTCTTTCCGAATACTTTAGAGTCACCATAAACATCAAGATAATCGTCTTGAAGTTGGAAAGCCAATCCTATTTGTTCGCCAAACTTATATAAGTTTTCTGCATCTTCTTTATTTGCATCAGCTAAAATTGCGCCCATCTTTGTTGCACAAGCAAGCAAAACGCTGGTTTTTAGACGTATCATTTCGATATATTCTTCTATTGTTACATCGTTACGCATTTCAAATTCCATATCGTATTGTTGCCCTTCACCAATTTGTAATGCAGTTTCTGTAAAGAGATGCAGAATTGTTTCAAGATGTTTTGTATCGCATTTTGCCAATCGTTCATAAGCTAATACTAACATGGAATCACCAGAAAGAATTGCTTGATTAGCATTCCATTTCTTATGCACAGTTTGTTGTCCACGTCGTAATGGAGCTTCGTCCATTAGGTCATCGTGCAGAAGCGTATAGTTATGATAAGTTTCTAATGCACAAGCTGAAGATAGAATGTCTTTCGGATTATCTTTATATAGGTTGTAACTTAATAGCATAAGGATAGGACGTATGCGTTTACCACCTAAATCCAATACATACTTAATAGGTTCGTATAGACTTTCTGGTTTGCGTTCGTAAGAAAGACTATTTAAATATTGGTTTACAATTTCCAAAAGTTCATTAGATGTGTACATGTCGAAATGGATTTTATATTTTCTGATTTGAATTTTAGTTGTCTTATAGGTTGTTCTTGTTACCTACAAACTAAATACAATGGGTATCTCTAATAACGATTTGCAAGGTTTATTATTTTGTATGCCTGGCTTCCACTTTCCCATTGTGCTGACAACCTTTAATACTTCTTCTTCAAAGTTAGGATTTTTTGCTTCTTTTATTTTGATGTCGCTAACTATTCCGTCGGGATTTACAATAAAAGTAACATTCACGATACCTTGCTGTTTGGCATGTATTGCTGTTTCGGGATATTTTATATTCTTTGTGAGCCATGTCATGAAGAAACTCCAACCTCCTGGTGGTGTAGGTGTTTCTGACAAGATACGCTTGCTGACTTTATCATCGTAGCGTTCTATTCTTTTATCGGCATCATCATCTGTAAACTTATTTTTTTCTTTTTTATCTACTTCTTCTACTTTAGTTGGGTCTGGTAATGATGTTTCTTGTTGTGTAAGAATAGGAGTATCGCTAATATTTGGGGCAGCTGTTTTTTCATCGTTCGAAGTTGTATTTCCAACTTCGTGTGGTGTAACCTTTTGTGGCGTATCACTTCGTTTAATATTAAGCATATCTTCCACAGATGGTTTATCATTATTTTTTTCTTTTGCCAAATTTTGTTGATCAATGGCAGGCATCATCTCTTGATCATGTATTTTTAAGTCCTTTAGCAAGTTAGTCTTCGTTTGTTTATCAGTATCGTCTTGTGTAGAATATTCAATTGCAACAAAGAAAATAGACAATGCCACTATCAGACCAAGCATAAAACCTATCCAACGCTTGTTCTCTAAATCTGCATTATTTGACTTCTTTGTTTCCACTTTTAAACACTAAATCCCGTCCTACAACGTTATATACTATATGCAAAGCATTAACTCAGGAGTTAAATATGCCGACTGCATAATCAATAGACAAAAGTAATAAGATATTCGGAAAAAGATGTATCTTTGCCAATAAATTAAAATACATTAAATGAAAAAGTATGTTTTAGCCCTTTTTCTTGGGATATTCTCAATAATATCGCAAGCGCAGGAAAGTCAGACTGAATATAATTTCCTACGTTTACCAATTAGTGCACATGCTTCAGCTTTAGGCGGTGATAATATTACTATTATAGAAGACGATGCTTCGCTGATGTTTTCAAATCCTGCTTTGGCTTCATCTGTTAGTGACATGACAATAGGACTTAGCTATATGAATTATATGAAAGGTGCAAACTATATGGGGGCTTCTTTTACTAAAGCAATGAATGACAAGTCGACGCTTGCAGGCGGAATTCAATATATGAACTACGGTAAGATGAAAGAAGTAGATGAGAATAATGTGCAGACAGGCGAATTTAGTGCTAGTGAAATTGCTGTTGAGGCCATTTTTTCTTATGAACTTGCACGCAACTTAGTTGGTGGTATAACAGGAAAATTCATAACATCATATATTGGAAGTTACAATAGTATTGCTGTTGGTGTAGATTTAGGTCTTAATTGGTACGACCCAGAACGTCAGTGGTCTGTATCGGCTGTTGCAAAAAATCTTGGTGGTCAAGTAAAGGCTTATGATGATAATTTTGGAAAGATGCCTTTTGATTTACAATTAGGAGTGAGTAAAACTTTTGCAGCGCTACCAGTACGTGTGTCGGCTACGCTTGTAGACCTTACTCATTTTAATTACCGATTTATAAATCACTTGAACTTAGGTGCTGAAGTTTTACTTTCCGAAAGTTTATGGATAGGTGGTGGTTATAATTTCCGCCGAGCAAACGATATGACAATTGGCGTTGGTGACGATGAAAGTAGTCATGGTGCAGGTTTTAGTTTTGGTGGAGGTATCAATCTCGAACGTTTCAAACTGAATGTTTCATATGGTAAATATCATGCGTCAAGTAACTCTCTTATGGTAAACTTGGCTTATATACTTTAATTTCATTTGAATATAAACTAAAAAATAAATATTAGATGAGGAAGATAACAATTGCTATTGATGGTTTTTCTTCGTGCGGAAAGAGCACAATGGCAAAGGATTTGGCACGTGAATTGGGTTATATCTATGTAGATACGGGTGCAATGTATCGTTGTGTTACACTTTATGCTTTGCGACATGGAATAATTGATACAGATGGTGCAATCAACCTACCCAAATTAGAAGCCGAAATTCCGAATATAAATATAAGTTTTAAGCTTAATAAAGAAACTGGTCGTCCCGATACTTACCTTAATAATGTGAATGTGGAAAGCGAAATTCGTACGATGGAAGTATCTTCTCATGTAAGTCCTATTGCAGCTATACCATTTGTTCGTGCTGCACTTGTTGCACAACAACAGAAAATGGGTGAAGAAAAGGGCATTGTTATGGATGGTCGCGATGTTGGAACTGTAGTATTTCCAAATGCTGAACTGAAGATTTTTGTAACTGCATCGCCTGAAGTAAGAGCGCAGCGCCGTTATGATGAACTTAAAGCAAAGGGTCTTGAAGCTGACTTTGAAGAAATTTTAGAGAATTTAAAGCAGCGCGACTATATTGATTCGCATCGTGAAGTTTCTCCTATGCGTAAAGCTGATGATGCCATCGAATTGGATAATAGCCATATCAGCATTGCAAAACAGAAGCAATGGCTCATAGAACAATATAAGCGTGTGTGCGGAAAATAATTTATTCTTTTATAGAAGTAAAAAAAGCTGGAAAGAATACTTATTTCTTTCTGGCTTTATTGTTTGAAGTTAGCATAAAAGGAAGAGCGGAATACGGGAATCGAACCCGCCTCCCAGGCTTGGGAAGCCCGTGCACTACCGATGTGCTAATTCCGCTTGTTAATACTATAAATGTAGAAATCGGTATTTGTACTTTTATTGGAAGTCTTCTTTTTAATAGAAGAGCCGATACCCGGACTCGAACCGGGGACCTACGCATTACGAATGCGTTGCTCTACCAACTGAGCCATATCGGCAAAAGCAATGCAAAGGTACATACAAAAAATGGAATATCGCAAATTTATGACAGATATTTTATAGTTGTTATTTGCTAAATAGTCGTTCCTTAAAAACTATATTTCAGCATAAAGCTTGTATTGACAAGCTCTA